>CAZYUQ010000044.1:0-10729 GCA_964650565.1 uncultured Candidatus Bathyarchaeia archaeon
GGCTCATGGAACCTGTTGAATTAACTCATAGGCTATTAAGTTTTGCTTCTTCAGGCGGGAGCGCATTTTAAGCTGGTTTGATTAATCTTTTAAACAATAACGTAAATAAGAGTATAACATGACGCCGAAAAAAATGGGAAAAATCATAATGGCAGATATCAAGCAAAGAAGCAAAAAAGGATTTGAGCTAGCCAAGCAGGTACTGCAAGCCGAAAAGATGGAGTACCCATTACTGCGTGAGGCGCTTGAGCATTACCTCGCAAATTGGGAAGAGTTCACACACCCAGGCTTATTTTCAATAGCATGCGAGGCTGTGGGCGGAGACCCTGATGGTGTTTTGCCTACACAAGCGGCGATAGCTATGATGGCAGCAGCGTTTGATGTGCATGATGATATCATAGATAAATCTGAGGTGAAACGTGGGAATCCTACGGTTTACGGCAAGTTTGGCGTTGAAATGGCGCTTCTTCTCGGTAACGCGTTCCTAATAGAAGGCTTCAAAATCTTTTCTGATTCCGCAACAATTTTGCCAAAAGAAAAACAAAAGAGCGTACTTGAAACGCTCAAGAAGTTGCTGTTTGAGGTTGGCAATGCTCACGCTTTGGAAGTTGGCTTAAAGGAGCGAAAAAACATTGCTCCGAGCGATTATTTGAAGATTACCGAAATGAAAGCTGCAAGCATCGAAGCAGACATGTACGTTGGTGCATTGTTCGGCGGAGGAAAAGACATCGATGTTAAGGTCTTGGCGAGGGTTGGAAGAATACTCGGGATATTAGCCACTCTGCGAGACGACCTTATTGATGTTTTCGACATTGCCGAGTTGCGCCAGCGAATCTCTGTCCAAGATTTGCCTCTGCCGCTTGTATTTGCCATGCAAGATCAAAAAGCCAGAAAAGAGATCATGAATATTCTTTCAAAGCCGAAAATAACGAAAAGCAACGTTGCTACCTTAGTTGATTCCACCCTAGAATCGGAATCGGGTATAGAGTTAAGAAAGCGCATGCAGCTTCTGGTTAGAGAAGGCGTAAATCTAACAAACAAACTCTCAGTGAGGAAGCTGCAAACCAAGCTTCAAGCTTTTCTATCGTTTATGCTTGAAGACTTGTAGCCTTTATGGCAACGCTCGAACTGGTACTTTTTTCGCTCTCTTTGCCATCTCCATATTCTCCTGTAGTACAGCTGTAGAACACATCTACATATAAATGTTACTGTTGAACAGAAATACAGAATGTTGATTAGCAAGAGTTTTATCTTCAAAAACCACATTTTATAGAGAGTCCCAGTATGATTCGCCTAAGAGCATTCAGAGAGAAAATCGTGTGGGAAAAGACAGCATCAGCGATTTTTCTAATGCTCAATAGTTTCGTGTGGTATCTATTAACTTATGTTGTCTTTACTGCAATTCTAAGCGAACTGAAGTTGCCTGAGACAGAGGAACTCGGGTTGTTTATAACCTATAGTGTGGGTATTGCAGTCGCGGCGATAATTGGCGCAAAATTTTTCCCACGCGCACGAACCAAGTCATTATATTTATGGCTATTCATGGGAACTATTGCAACAGTCCTTTTGACTACGATTTCCAGTGACAACATTTTAACTGCTGCTTGTATTTCCTTCTTTTTTGGCGCTTCGATAGGCATAGGACTCCCTTCTTGCTTTAGCTATTTTGCTGATTCAACATCTGTTGAAAACCGCGGCGCCGCGGCTGGAATAATATGGAGCACAGTTGGATTCATTGTTTTGTTCTTCGCCCTCTTGATGAGCACACTTGAACCATGGAGCGCAGTTATTGCGCTGACCATCTGGAGACTCTTTGGTGGTATTGGCTTTCTGTTCTTGGACAAGAAATATAGAGCGCATGAGATTCGTGGTGCGCAAAAAGCTCCGAGCTATTTAGAACTCATTCGCAAGAGACAGGTGCTATTGTATTTGTTTCCATGGATCATGTTTTCTATCATAAATTTTGCAGAAGCACCAATCTTGGAAATAGTCTTTAAAGCGGATTTTGCCTTTGTGCAGCTCATTGAGTTCGCTTTCATAGGAGTTTTCGCAATTGTGGGCGGCGTTATAGCAGATATTGCTGGGAGAAAACGAGTGGTTATCGCAGGCTTTGTGATGCTTGGCATTGAATATGCTGCACTGAGTGCTTTTTCAAATTTGCAATTTGCTCTTTACTTGTTTATGACCCTTGATGGAATAACATGGGGGCTACTTTACTCAGTCTTTTTAACCGTGGTCTGGGGCGATCTTGGTGAGCATTATGAAAAAGAGAAGTACTATACGTTGGGGGGAGTTCCGTTTCTTTTTTCGACCATCTTGACCATACTAATCAGGCCCTATGCCGAAAGTATCCCCCCATCAACAGCTTTCTCTATAGCAAGCTTTTTCCTGTTTTTGGCGGTTATTCCGTTAATGTATGCGCCTGAGACTTTGCCTGAGAAAGCCATGAGAGACAGAGACCTAAAAAGCTACACCGAGAAAGCCCTCAAGAAAGTGCAGAAGGAAGCTGAAAAAAGTCAGAAAAAACATCCCGAAGCTGAAAACGAAACCGAAAAAGGAAAAGAAGAACCTGAAGAAACTCCAGAGGACGCGGAAGCACGGAAGTTAGCGGAAAAATACTATTAAGCATTTACATTCATTTGCAGATAAAACATACCTTTCAAATGGCGCCGCCTATTATCAAATCATATTAAACCACAAAATGTGCGCCTTATCTGCGAACAAAAATTCAATGTAACTCTTATTAGCTAACAAGCGCAAAATACTATGAATTGTAGCTGAAAATCATGATCAACGTGGCAATTGTTGGGGCTGGTCCAGCTGGCTCATACTGCGCGTATAAACTCGCCGAGCAGGGCATTTACCCAACTCTCTTTGATCACTCGCATCCGAGGGAAAAACCGTGTGGCGGCTTGATCCCAGCCAATGTTCAAGATTTTTTACCTTTCATAAAAGACATTCCAGTAGAACATAGCGAAAGAAATTCAATGCAGCTCATAACGCCCAGCGGAAGAAAAACCATAGTTCACTTCAGAAAAGGCATGCTCCGCGGCTTTTCACGACTGAAATTCGATCAATATTTGTTAAACATGGCTAGGAATAAAGGTTCTGAACTAATCAAGGAAAAAGTCATAGGCTTGGAACATAAGCAGGGATTGTGGAAAATAAAGACGCAAAGGCAATCCTATGCTGCAAGAACTCTAATTGGTGCTGACGGCGTCAATAGCTTGGTGAGGAGAAATACAATTGGTTCGCTAAACAAAACAGACAAAGGTTTGTGCTTTGGATACTTCATCAAAGGTCTTGGAAAAGAAGAAATCACAATAAAATTTCTGCCCAACGACAGAGGCTACATGTGGATAATCCCGAGAGGAGAAAATACGAGCGTAGGCATAGGCAGTTTGGAGATTTTTCGTACTAATGAACTCAAAAAATTGGTGAACGCTTTTATCAGAGAGTATTGCCCGCAAGCAGAAAAAATCTCCGAGTGGGCAGCACTAATACCAAACGTTAGAGAAGTCAAAACATTTTACCAACCAATTGCAGGGCGAAACCTCATGTTAATCGGCGATGCCGCGGGTCACGTAAGCCCAATAACAGGAAGCGGCATAGCCTACGCCTTGCTAGATGGCGAATTAGCCGCAGAAACAATCGCTGAAGGGCATCCTGAATTGTTCAATGAACTGTGGATTAAGACCTATGGGCAATGGTTATTTTTAGAAACTAGATTAAGAGAGTGGGTGTATAAGAGACATTTACTCGAATTGTACTGCAAATGTCTGAAAATCCAAGGCGCAATGCCATTTACTTAGGGATGACATAGAAACCTTAATTGGTATCTGAAGGAACCTCAAGTGAGAACAGCATGTTCTTCCACGTGATACTAACAACTCAATGCAACCTGCAATGCCGCTACTGCTTCGGCGAAGCAGAAGACGATTTCGACGCTGACTTCTCAGGATTAGACGTGGATTATTCTCTGCCGCGCAAAGCAAGCTACCCGTGGCAGCAGCTAGCCCAATTCTGCCGCAAAGACAAAGACTGCGTTTTAACGTTTTACGGCGGCGAACCCCTCCTCTGTACAAACGAGATACAGCAGATTATGGATGCGGTGAAGCCGAAGCACTACATGATCCAAACAAACGGCTTGCTGCTGGATAAGCTGGAGCCTGAGTACGTGAACCGCTTTCACACTATACTCGTGTCCATAGACGGCGACGAAGCCCTAACGGATTATTACCGAGGTAAAGGCACGTTCCGCAAAGTCATCAACAACCTGCACCTCATCACGCGGAACGGCTTCCAAGACGAGTTAATCGCGAGAATGACCGTGATGGAGCAGACAGACATCTACCAGCAAGTCACATGGCTACTCAACAACAACGAATTCAGCTTCAGCAGCGTGCACTGGCAATTAAACGCGGGCTTCTGGGAAAACGACTACAAACGACGCGACTTCAAACACTGGAGCGAAACCAATTACGTGCCTGGCTTAGGGCGGCTTGCACGGTTCTGGGTAGATCAAATGCAAGCCAAAAACGCTGTGCTCAAGATTTACCCGTTCTTAGGCATCGCCCACTCGCTACTGCACGATGAACCGAGCCTGCTCCGATGCGGCGGCGGATGGATAAACTACGCCATACAGACAGACGGCACCATCATCCCCTGCCCAGCCATGTGGGGCATGAAAAACTACTACATAGCCAACATCCGCAACGCGAACCCACTGAAACTGAAGCAGACACCGATAAGCAACGAACCATGCACCAGCTGCGACATACTCAACATCTGCGGCGGACGATGCCTATACGCAAACGTAACCCAACGCTGGAACCGCAACGAGTACGCAACGGTCTGCAACACCGTAAGAAACCTCGCAAACGCCATAACTGCTGAACTCCCCAGAATAAAACAGCTAATCGCTGACGGAAAAATCCGCTTAAGCGACTTCGATTTCATAAAATACAACGGCGCAGAAATAATCCCCTAACACGGCGTGCGAGCTTTCAGAGCGCTTGACTCAAGCAGCAGCCTTATCTTCAGTTCTTGAATGTTCCTTGAACAGTAATGCGCCTGCTAACGAAAACAGCACTCCAAACGTGCAGACTACGAAAATAATCTGGTAGGAAAAGAACGCGTTACCCGCTTGGTTAGTTGAGTCAATTATGAAACCCATCAAATACTGGAATACGCCCCCGCCAACAAAATTGAATATGTTCAAGCTCGCTATGGCTGAACCAGCGATTTCCAGAGGAAACAAAGTTGCAGGAATCGTCAAGAAAATGCATGTAACCCCGTAAGAAACCCCCAGAAAAGCAAGCAAAGCGAGAAGCTGATAACTTTCAAGCATTCCTCCAGAGATTGCCATTACCAGCCAGAAAAGCAAGCTGAGGATGATGCCGCTTAAGAGAACTGGCTTTTTTCGGTTTATCTTGTCTGAAAGGAAACCTGCCAGCGGAAAGGCAACCATGAAGCCTACGCTTATGAACATGAAAAACAGGCTTGCATCAGCCTTGCTCATCCCATAAACATCCATCAGGAAAGGACCAGCCCAAAGTCCCTGAAAACTCACGAAGCAGCCATAAACGAAAAACGGGATGGGTATGATTTTTAGGAGCTGCCTGTTCGAAAATATTTTGCCAAACTCGCCTCTGATGCTTCTTTTACCTTCGAACAGCTTGTCTTTGATGTCCTTAGTAGCGAACCAGGCAACTACGACAAAGAAAAACATGAAGGCAAACACTATCAGAAATGCCTCCCGCCAGTTTAGAGCCAAAGCAAGAAGCGCCAAGGGAGAAGACGCGGCTACGCCCCCGATGTGGCCGACAGACGTGAGCACACCCGTTAATGTTGCATATCGCCTAGGGTTGTAGCTTACTGCCAGAGCTTTGAGTGCAGAAACGTAGAAACCGCCCACGCCAAATCCGATAAGTCCCCGACCTAAAGCTAAAACAGGAACTGTTGGGCTTAAAGCGAATATTAGGTTGCCGCAGGAAGCCACCACGCCCAGCACAGTCAGGGTTTTGCGTGTGCCTATTTTGTCAAGCATGATGCCTACGGGTATCTGTGCAGCTGCATAGGAGTAGAAGTACATGCCAGACATTAATCCGAGCACCGAGTTGTCTGTGTGGAAATCAGCGACCAGATTAACTGCAATAGGCGCGGTTCCGACCCTGTGGAAGATGGAGAAAAAGTAAAGAGTGGATAAAGCGATGAAAACGGCGAGTCCACCTTTGTTTCCACTTATGTTTGTCATTCGAGTTTTTTTGCTCCTTTCGGAAAGTTTATCTTCAATGGAAGCGCATCAACATTGATCAAGAATGGATATTCTCGAAGTTAAAGATTTAACTGTCAGCATTCAAGGCAAAACCATTCTGAAAAACTTGAACTTTAAACTTAAACAAGGCGAAAGCCACATACTCTTCGGACCCAACGGCTCAGGCAAAACCACGCTGATAGGCACGTTGCTGGGGCTTCCCGCCTACGAGATCGTTTCTGGGAAAATCTTCTTCATGGACAAAGACATCACCGCGACAAGCACGGATGAAAGAGCCAAACTCGGAATCGTAGCCAGCTTCCAAAGCCCCCCTGAAATCTCAGGAGTAAAGCTCGCAGACCTGCTGAAGCTGTGTCTGGGAAAAAAGCCCGAGCAAGAGTTCAGCCCGGAAGAACAAAAACTCATTGAAACATTCAAACTCGCCAACTTCCTGGACAGAGACATCAACGTAGGCTTCTCCGGAGGCGAAAGAAAACGCTCCGAAATACTCCAACTCGTATTCCTCAAAGGAAAACTTTTGCTGCTGGACGAGCCTGACTCAGGTGTCGACGTTGAAAGCCTAAAACTAATCGCAAGCGAACTGGAAAAATACATAGAAAGCACAGGAAGCGCGGTATTGCTGATAACGCATAAAGGCGACATCATGGACTACATCAAAGCAAAATACGGCTGCATACTACTCAACGGCACCTTTCACTGCTTCACCCAACCCCAACGCATGTACGAAGAAATACGCGAATACGGCTATGAAGAATGCGTAGCCTGTAGAAGACGAAAAACCGGAGGATGGAACAATGAGCAAAGAAAATGAACTCACAAAAATACCCCACAAAATCCTCGAAGAAGCACAGCAAACAGGAATCGAACAAGACGACAAAACCCGCTCAGCCACGTTTTTCCACCTGAACCAAGAAACCATACAAGCAAAAGTAAACGAGGCTTTCGAAGGAAAAATCGAGATGCTAGATGTGAAAACAGCGCTCAAAAAGAACCCGCAGCTGGAAAAGTACATGTGGAAGCTGGTCGCCAAAGACAAAGACGAGTACACCCGCAGAGTAGCAGAAGACTTCAGCGGCGGATACTTCATGCGCATTCTCCCCGGAGCCGAAATCACGTTTCCCCTCCAATCCTGCCTCATGATCACGCAAAGACAGCTTGAACAACGAGTGCACAACATCATAATCGCTGAGGAAGGCTCAAACTCGCACATAATAACCAGTTGCGTTCAGCACTCGACGGTGGACAGCGCCTCGCACTTGGGCATATCCGAAATCTACGTGCAAAAAGGCGCTTCACTTAACTTCACCATGATTCACCAGTGGAGCGAAAACACGTTGGTGCGGCCTAGAACAGCCGTCGAAATCGCAGATAATGCGTCGTTTGTTTCCAACTACATTTGCATGCGCCCAGTCAGAGACATGCAAATGTACCCAGTGGCTTACTGCAACGGCGCCGATTCACGCGTAAGCTTCAACAGCATCTTGTACGGGCACAAAAACTCGCAGTTGGACATAGGCTCAAAAGCTGTTCTCAACGGGAAAGGCAGCAAGGCGGAAATGGTCAGCCGCGCCATCTCACGTGAAGGCTCAAAAATGATAGTTCGCGGCTTAATCGAAGGCAATAGTTCCGACTGTAAAGGGCATTTGGAGTGCCGCGGTTTGCTTATGGATGACGCCTCGTTGATGCAGTCGATTCCTGAGCTGATAGCTCGGAAAAAAGGCGTAGAAATTACGCATGAGGCGGCTGTTGGCAAAATCTCAGAAAAGGAAGTGGCTTATTTGATGACGAGGAAACTATCGCGTGATGAGGCTACGTCGTTGATAATTCGCGGTTTCATGGATGTCAGCATACTGGGGTTGCCGGATGCTTTAAGCGCGGAAACCAAGAGGATAATTGAAGCTTCAACTGAGGCGGCATAGTTTTATCAGCGTTTTTCCATTAAGTAGCATTCAGCGTAGGGAGTTGGTTTTGAATGGTCTTGGCGGGTGATGGCGCGTAAATGAAGTATGTACTTGTTATTGGCGATGGCATGGCTGATTATCCTGTTCCTGAATTGGGGAACATGACACCTCTTCAGGCAGCGCATAAGCCAAACATGGATTCGATAGCTGCTAAAGGTCGCAGTGGCCTTCTTAGAACAGTGCCTGACGGTTTAACTCCAGGCTCGGATACCGCGATTCTTTCGGTTCTGGGTTATGATCCCCAGCAGGTTTGTGCGGGCAGGGGACCTTTGGAGGCAGCTGCTAGGGGTATCCGACTGAAGGATGATGATGTGGCTTTCAGGTGCAATTTGATAACAGAAGAGAAGGGGCTTTTGGTCGATTACGCTGCAGGGCACATATCAAGCAACGAAGCCTCAAAGCTGATAGACGCGTTGAAAGCAGCTCTTGAGAAACAGGGTGAACTTGAGTTTTTTTCAGGATTAGATTATAGGCATTTCTTGGTTTTGCGGAGTTTTCCGTATTCCGATTTGATTGAGTGCACACCGCCACATGATGCTATAGGCGCTGAGGTTGCGGCGATTCTGCCAAGAGCCAAATCGAAGGAAGCAGAACAAGCGGCGAATTTGCTGAGGGAAACGATTCAGCAGTCTAAGAGCATTTTGGAGGCTCACCCAGTTAACAGGGCGCGGCAGGAAGCTGGTAAGCGAATGGGGAACATGATTTGGCTGTGGGGCGGCGGCACAAAGCCTGTTATGTCTTCGTTCAAGGAGAAATATGGTTTGAACGCGGCGGTTATTTCTGCTGTGGATTTGGTGAAGGGAATTGGAAGCTACGCTGGGATGAAAGTCATAAATGTTGTTGGGGCTACGGGGCTGGCTGACACGAATTATGAGGGCAAGGCTGATGCAGCGTTGAAGGCTTTGGAGGAGGCTGATTTTGTTTTTGTTCATGTTGAGGCGCCAGATGAAGCGGGGCATGTTAGAGATTATGAGTTGAAGGTTAAAACGATAGAGGATTTGGATAAGCGGTTGCTGGGCAGGATTCTGCGGGGTTTGAAGGAACCGTATGTGATTGCGGTTTTGCCTGATCATCCAACGCCGATTCAGGTTGGGACGCATACGAGGGATCCTGTGCCGTTTGCTATTCAGTCGCCTTGTATGGAGGCGGATGGTGTTCAGAAGTTTGATGAGGTTTCTGCGGGGAATGGCGCTTTTGGTTTAGTTGAGAAGAAGAGTCTTGTGTCTCTTCTTGTTTCGTCTGCTTCCAAAGCGCGGTAAACAGAAAGAGTCAGACAGCTAAAAAAGCGGCTTTGTCCTTCCTACTTATGATGCCTTATGGGATACGCGCAATGCTCGTAATGCGGATTCGTTGAAAATCCATTTTTCTTCCCCTGCATCGGCTGGTTTGGGGTTAACTGGAATTGTTATGGTGACTGTTGTTCCTTTTCCAATTGTGCTTTTCAAAGAGATTTTGCCGCCGTGAGCTTCTATTATGCGTTTGCAGATGGGTAAGCCGAAGCCCATGCCTTTGGCTTTGGTTGTGAAAAGTGGGAATCCCAGTTTAAGCTTGCTTAAGGTGTCTTTTGTCATGCCTGTTCCTGTGTCTTTGAAGGTGAATTTCACATTGCCGTTAGTTGTGTTGCTTGTTATGGTTAAGGTTCCTGTTTCGGGCATGGCGTCCATTGCGTTAGTGATTATGTTGACGAAGACTTTTTGCATGTTTTCGATGTCTGTTTTGATTTTGGGTTTGTTTTTGGTTGCGTCTATGATTTGGATTCTTTCTGGAGTTTCAATAAAGGATAGCGCGTTTTTCAGCAGCAATTTTGGATTGGTCTTTGTGAATTCTAAGCGTAGTTTGCTTGAGTATTCCAGTAGGTCATTTATGATCTTGTTAGAGTGGTCAATGGCGTTTTCTATGGTGTTCAGCATTTCTTTTCCTGTAGCGTCTATTTCTGCGGCGTACTTGGTTTTCAAGTAATAAGTTGCGCCTTTGATCCCAGTTAATGGATTACGCAAGTCGTGCCCAACCATTCCTGCTAATTCGCCTATGGCGGCAAGTTTCTCAGCTTCGAGTAATTTAGCTTGGGTTTGCTTCAATTGTTCAGTTCTTTTCGCGACCAGCTGCTCCAACTTTTGTGAGTATTCGGCTAACTCGCTTTGCATGCGTTTCTTCTCTGTAATGTCTACTACGAGTTCTAGTGCTGCGATAAAGTGTCCATCTTTATCCTTAATAGGCGTAGCAATGATTTCAATCCAAGTTGGCTTTCCATTAAAATCAGGTACATGATATTCATGAGCATCTATAACTACACCTTTCTCGAAAACTTTTTTAACACCACAATTCGCGCAAATCGTATCTGAATCATGGAGTGCTGCATAGCACAGTTTTCCCTCTGTATCACCCCTAAAGCGCTTTATGAAATCATTTGCCCACAGTATATGATAGTCTCTATTGATTAGCAGAAGCCCAGCGCCGATGTTTTCTGTGACTGTTTCAAGCTTGTCTCGTT
>CAZYUQ010000045.1:0-10678 GCA_964650565.1 uncultured Candidatus Bathyarchaeia archaeon
AGTACGCTCCAATACCCATGCTGCATAAGCTGCTACTGCCAATTGAATCACCTCGTTACCCTGTCAATCCATTTTCTCAGTTGTTAACGATTAAGCCTAATTTTCATGTGTTACGTTTATAATAGTTTGGGGATTAAAATTTAATCCACCCAACGATTTTCTCAAGATATGACTATATATCTCAAGTTAAGTGCGGGCAGCGCCACCCCTTTGCAGTTTCTGTATATAAGGAGGCTGTAGTCCTTTCCGAGCATAACAGCGCACCATCAGAAACCACGCGCACCGCACAAGTAACACTATAAACCAGCGTTTCCCATACTCTCCCTGTAACAAACCAAACGATGGCGCACACAAGTGAAAATCACCGAACTCCCAATCCCAGAACCGTTAAAGGCGATAACGCTTCAAACAGGCATTGCAGAGTTGTATCCCCCACAAGAAGAAGCCGTACAAGCAGGAGTGCTAAACGGCAAAAACCTCGTTTTAGCCAGCCCAACCGCCTCAGGAAAAACCCTGATAAGCGAACTCTGCGGCATCAAACACGTCCTAGGAAAAAACGGCAAAGTAATCTACCTAGCCCCACTAAGAGCTTTGGCAAACGAGAAATTCGACGAATTCAAAAAATACACCCCCCTCCGAAAAGCAAACGGAAAACGCATCAGCATCGGCATCAGCACAGGCGACTTCGACAGCAGCGACCCATGGCTCGAAAGATACGACGTAATAGTAACCACCAACGAAAAAGCCGACTCACTGCTAAGGCATAGAGCCAAGTGGATGGATGCTATTTCGCTTGTGGTCGCAGACGAAGTGCACCTGCTAAACGAAGCAGAACGAGGACCAACACTCGAAGTCGTTTTGGCAAGGCTAATGCAAATCAACCCCGAAACCCAAATCCTTGCCCTAAGCGCAACAATAAATAACGTCGACGAAATCGCAGGCTGGCTCAAAGCAAACTACGTTGTGACGGACTGGCGACCAGTCACACTGAAAGAAGGCGTGTTGCTGCATGATGAAATCCAGTACAAAGACGGAGACGCAAAAAAAATCGACAAAAAAACAAGAAACCCCGCCATAAACATAGCCCTAAACACAGTTAAAACAGGCGGACAAGCACTAGTTTTCGCATCCACAAGAAAAAACAGCGCGAGACTAGCAAAAAACATCGCAGACTACATGAACGAAGCCTTATCCAGGCCCGTCAAACGGACACTGGAGCACGAAGCAGAAAAAATTCTGTCAGCAGGCGAAAGAACCCGAATCAGCGAGTCACTCGCAGACCTTGTTAAGTGCGGCACCGCATTCCACCATGCTGGCTTAGCTGGCGCACACCGCAGACTAATCGAAGACCTGTTCCGACAAGGAAAAATCAAAGTTTTAACCGCTACGCCAACGTTAGCTTTCGGCGTGAACCTGCCAGCGCGCACCGTGGTAGTTCAAGATTACAGGCGCTACGAAGCAGGTTACGGCTACTACCCCATAGCTGTCTTGGAGTATAAGCAGATGGCTGGCAGAGCAGGAAGACCAAAATACGACAAGTTCGGCGAAGCAGTCCTCATCGCTAAAACCGCTGACGAAGCAGACTACCTAATGGGCAGCTACATTCTCGCGCGACCAGAAAGAATTTGGTCTCGACTTGCCGTGGAAAAAATCATCCGAACACACGTACTTGCAACAATAGCCTCCGACTTCGCGCATACGGAAAACGGCATCTACGAGTTCTTCGCAAAAACCTTCTACGCATACCAATACGACGTGAAAGCCATCCGAAGCATCATAGCGAAAATTCTGCAGTATTTGTATGACGAGGAAATGCTGGAGTTCGCCGGCGAAAACATCCACGCCACAAAACTGGGCAAACGCGTAAGCGAACTCTACATCGACCCTGCCTCAGCAGTCGTAATCCGCGACGCAGCGAAACACAAGCCATCCTACTTAACAGACCTCAGCCTGCTACATTTGATTGCGCACACACCAGACATGGGACCCATAATGCGACCTTACTCGCAAGAATTCGACGAAATGGCAACGCTGATGGAAGAGCACAAAGAAGAATTCTTCACGGAAATGCCCAACGAATGGGAAGACCGTATCGCTTACGAAGAGTTCCTGGGCGAAATAAAAACCGCCAAAATCATGAAAAACTGGATTGAAGAAGTCAGCGAAGACACGCTGATGGAACGGTTCAGAGTGCAACCTGGAGACTTGTACCGGATAATTGAAAGCGCAAAATGGCTACTCCACGCAACACACGAATTAACCACGCTGCTGGGAAACAAAGACATCCCACCCTTAGCGTTTGAACTGGTAGAACGCGTAGCCAAAGGCATAAAGAAAGAACTCCTGCCCATAGTCAAGCTGGAAGGTGTAGGACGCGTGCGTGGACGCATAATATTCAACGCAGGCTACAAAACAATCGAAGACATCAAACACGCGCCGCTGGACAACTTAACAAACCTGCCGTTGATAGGACCTAGATTAGCTAAGAAAATCAAGGAGCAAGTTGGCGGTTTCGTCAAAAAAGACGCTTGGGAAAAACTGGAAAAAGGCGAAGAGTGGAAACAGAAGTCACTCACAGAATACAAAACTTAAGCTTTGCCGAACGATTCCGCCTGCGCTACGGCTGTGCCCAAATAGTTTTTCGGGTTCAACGCCGCATCAATCTCCCGCTCGCTTAGTTTACCCCGCACAAACTGGTCTTCAAGCAGAATCTCCCTAAAATGCCGCTTTTCAACCTCGCTCTTCGCAGTCAACTTCCTAAGCAACTCATGCGCTTCCTGCCTGTCCACGCCCTTCCGCGTCAAAGCCATCATAACCGCCTCAGACATCATGCGTCCCTGCGTCAAATCGATGTTCCGCAACATGCGCTGTTCATCCACCCTCAAATTAACTACAATGTCACTCATCAAATACAGCAGGTAGTCCACTAGAATGCATGCTTCTGGAAAAATGAAACGTTCAGCCGAAGACTGCGTTAAATCTCGCTCATGCCATGTCGTAACGTCTTCAAGCGCTGGAACAGCAAGACTTCGGACGATTCGAGCTAAACCGCAAACGCGCTCGCAAGTTTCAGGATTCCGCTTATGCGGCATAGTGGAACTGCCAACCTGCTTCTCCGCCTCAAAAGACTCAAAAAGCTCCCCAATTTCAGGACGCTGCAACTCGCGGATTTCCGTAGCAAAATTCTCCAACGAAGAAGCAATCAAGCCTAACAGGCAAATAAGCTCGGCGTAACGGTCTCTCTGCACGATTTGCGTGGAAATCTCCGCAGCATTAATGCCCAACCGCTCCATAACCAGCTCTTGAATGCGCATGGCATGTTCGCCTAAACCCGCTTGCGTCCCCACAGCGCCGCTCATTTTCCCAACCAACACACGGCTCCTGCAATCGCTTAACCGCTGCATGTGCCTTGTGATTTCGCTTGTCCACACTGCAAACTTGAAGCCTAACGTTATAGGCAAGGCGTGTTGCCCGTGCGTGCGGCCCGCAATCACCGTGCTCTTGTAGCGTAAGGTTTTCTCCTGCAAAATACTCTTGAAACAAGAGAGTTTTTTCTCAATAATATCCAGGGCATCTTTCAGCTGCAACGCGTTAGTGGTGTCGACTATGTCGTAGCTTGTGGCGCCAAGATGCACATAAGCACCGCTTGCGCCACATGCCTCAGCGAGTGCGCGAACTAACGAGGCAATATCATGCTTAATTTCCTTCTCGATGGCTTTTATTCGGGCTAACTTGACGTGTTGCAGTGACGCTGTGGTTGCGATTTTTTCGGCGTCTTTCCGCGGTATGTTGCCCACTTTAGCGTGTGCCAAAGCCAAGGCTGCTTCCACGTCAAGCATTTTTTGAATGCGTGTTTCTTCCTCGAATACTCTGCGCATTTCAGGTGTGCCGTAGCGACCTGTGTCTATGGGTAATATCGGCATTTACTGTTTCCTCAACACAAGGATACGCTGATTAAAGATTAATGTTTTACCAAAACAATAACAAGCCAGCACACGCTTGAAAGGTCACAGATGCGTACAAATGATAATCGCAGTGTTGGATAAAAAAGGCGAAGCCGCAGCAAGCACAGTTGCCAACGTGCTTAGGGCGTTGAATAGTGAGCGTTCTTGCAGTGTTGAAGTAGCAACACCAACGACATACACAGTTAAAAAAGATGCGGATGTCATGCAGCACCGAAGCCTTGCGTCGGCAACAGCAGTAGGCTACACTTTTCCGAAAAAAATTCCGCGGGATGAAACCCAAAGCGCAAAGTTAGAGAACGCAACGTTGGTGTTCGCGGGAAGAATATACTCGCCAACTCTGAATGTTTCAGCCGCAGAATTTTTTGCCAACAAACTAAAACTTAATTATCCCACAGCACTTGAGGCGTTGTTTGAAGAGGTTGAGGGTGATTTCGCTTTCACAATTGCAGAACCAGAGAGGATCATCGCGGGAAGAGACCCAATAGGTGTCCAACCGCTGTACTATGGCGAAAACAAAAGCGTTGCTGCCCTTGCCGCGAACCGCAAAGCCCTATGGCAAATGAGCATAGAAGAAGTGCAGTCGTTTCCACCAGGGCACTTGGCTTTTGTCACCCGCGAAGGCTTCAAATTCAAGCCCGTTAAAACTTTCAGTTATCCAAAACAGCCAAAACCGACAACCATGCAAGAAGCTGCGGTAACACTGCAGAAACTGCTGGAAAACTCTGTTCGCAAGCGCGTTGGGGGTTTGCGGGAAGTTGCAGTGGCGTTTTCTGGGGGATTAGACAGTAGCGTGGTAGCGTTTCTCGCAAAAAAATGCGGCGTGCCCGTTCAACTGATGCACGTAAGCTTGGAGAATCAGCGTGAAACTGAAGAGGCAAAACGAGCGGCTGACGAATTGAAGCTGCCTCTGCAAACGTATCTTTTCAGAGAGGAAGATGTGGAAAAGGCAGTGGTGCAGGTTGTGGCGCTCATTGAAGAGCAGGACCCAATTAAGGCGGCTGTTGGTGTGGCGTTTTATTGGGTTGCGGAGAAAACGGCTAAGGCAGGGTTTAAGGAGTTGCTGGCTGGGCAGGGCGCGGATGAACTTTTTGGCGGTTACCAACGCTACGTAAACGAGTATTTAGTGCACGGAAAAGAGCACGTGAGAAAGTCCATGTTTAATGACGTCGTCAATATTCATGAGAACAACATTGAAAGAGACGTGAAAATCTGCAGTTTCCATAATGTGGAGCTGCGTTTGCCCTTTGCTTCCTGCGCAATTGCAGATTTTGCCTTAAACTTGCCCGTGGAGTTGAAAATTGAAAGGAAAGCTGATTCCCCGAGAAAGCTTGTACTGCGGAAAGTTGCTGAGAGCATGGGTTTACCAGAATCAATAACTGAGAAGTCTAAAAAAGCGGTGCAATATTCCACGGGGATAAATGATGCCCTCAAGAAGATAGCGAAAAAACAGGGTAAAACGACAAGAGACTACGTAAATGTGCTGTTTCTCAGCGAGTGTAACCTCTAATCGGGAAATAAAACTGCAAATATTTACTGATAGGAAAACGGCGAAAGCAAAGAAAAGGATTGAAGATTGCGAACTGCGTTTACTCGATTACCTGAATTGCGCCTGTAGGACATTGTGCTTCGCAGGCTCTGCAAACGAGGCACTCCTCTACTTTGGTTGGAACGGATTTGCCGTCTTTCATTTCGTAGACGCCCACGGGGCAAGTGTTCACGCAGGTTTCGCATCCAGTGCATTTATCATTATCAACTTGTATTTTTACCATATTTCATACCTCTATGGGTTTTATTGAAAAAGTAAGGCAGATAGATAAAAGTGTTTAGGTGCCTCAGCGTATTTCTTCACGTAGTCTTAACAGGATTCCGTTGATTGTTGCTTCAGCTTTTTCCTTTTGCCGCTGGTGATCTGTAAGTGTTTTTTTGTATTCCTCTGCTGAGATTGTGCCTTTTCTGTGGCGGGTTTCGATACTGTTGATGTTTGTTTCAGCTTTGTTGAGTTCCGTTTCTGCGGTATCCAGTTGCCTAACTAAACTTGCGCAATTGCTGCTTGCGCCATGGAGAATCTCTTTCAATTCAGTGATTTCCTTGGATAATGCGGCTGAGCGTTCCGTTAGCTTTCTTTTTTGCACTTTGTATCTGCGTCTTGTAATCTTGCCTTTTTGTGCTCTTTCGTTGAGAAGCGACAGTTTCGCGGTTATTTTGGTTTTTTCTTCGTAAGCTTCAATGAAAGTATGGATGTGGTCTGGGCTGAGGCTGATGGATGGTTTTGGCGCTGCAGTTTTAGGAAGGGTTGAAGTTTTTTGTCTTTTCCAGAATGCCACAGCTATACATCCAGCGGCTGCTAATAGCCATACCCACAAGGTGGGACGGAAAGATAGCCACAAGGGATTATAAGAATATGTAGTTTGCACAGCCTCAGAGGGTACGTCTAAGTCTACGTGGCTTACGCCTGCTTTGTTGTATGTCAGTGTTTCTTGAAGTCCATTTTCGTTTAAGCTTGCGGTTTGGTCGTATGTTAGGAAGGTTGCGCCTTCGGGAGGAATGACGGTGACAGAAGCGTCGGTGACGTAGTAATCAAAGTATGGAAAAGGCTCAAGGTTCAATCTGAAAGTGTTGATTTGCTCAGAAACTGCTCTGGGCAGGGTGTACTCAACCGTCAGCATTGTGGCTTGGTCCTTGGTTAAGTACGACCTCAAAGTGACGTTGACTAAGTGGAAGGTGCTGCCGCTGCCCACAATTTCAACCTCTAAATCCCTGCCATGCTCATCTTTTCCAACGATGTTTTCGGCGTCAAGCGGTACATCCACGCCGAAAGCAACTAAACTATCATTCCCGTTGTTAACCAGACGGTAACTGTCAGAAGCCGCAACATCTCCCGCAGGACTTACCGTAATCACGCGATTCAGGTTCGTGACGCTGACCAGTTGAAGAATGCCAACAGGCATTGTAAAAGTGACTGCTGCAGAAGAATCCGTGAACGCAGCCAAGTTGTCTTTGACAAAACTGGTCTCGGACGTAGTTGCCCCGTTTTCCATTACCGTTGGGTTTGACGCGAAATCAGGAAGCACAAGAGTGACATTGCATTTTGTCGCTTCTTTTGCGAGGCTTGGGTATGCTGGGAACTCAACGGCTACTGCGTTGAGAGTGTTATTTTGGTGAACAATCTCGTTTGAAAGGATGAACACAGCTGTGAAGACTTGAGGCGGCGTTTGCGGGAAACTGATGCTGGCGCCATACAAGTTGCTGTGGCCCTCAAATGGCACGTTTAGGCTCATTGGGAGTATGCCGTTTTCGTCGTAAGCTATGCCTTTCAGGACGTAAGCGCCAAGCTTTTGGGGAAATCCGATCAGGAAGCCATCAGTTACTTGTCCAGTCACGTGTATTGTGTCGCGTATGATTATTTGTCCAGAGTACATGACTTCCATTTGGTGGTCAACCTGCTGTATGCTGTAGCCTGAGTTTTGAGCTGAAGCCGTGTGAACGGCAAAAGGAAACGATACGACGATAATAAGTGCAGAAATTGTAAGAATCAAGAACGCAACGAGTCTCTTCACTTTAATTCCCCAGTTTTAGGCTTCTCTATTTTACTAGCAGCTTATTTATTTACTTTTAGAGCTAAACCCTCATGCCAATTGCGCATTCAGAGCTGAGACTCGCGTTATGTGGCTTGTTGCCGCAGCATTTGTGGCTACTAGTGCTCAGAACAGCCTATAGCCCCCCTTATTTAAAGACGTAAATGTTGGTGGAGTCAGCACATGAGTCAAGTGTGAGAAAGATTTCAAAAAAATAGAAAGAAAAATTAGAGCTTGGTATTTATGTTCAGTTGTTGTTTTGCACCGAGCTTACTTTTTGCACAGCGTTATTTCCATCGTTGAAACCATTCGAGACTTGTTTTCGCCTTCTCTGGGTGGCATTTCCGCGGTTCCTATGGCTATCTTGGTCACTTTCAGGTCTTTCACAAAGCGGTTCCTAGTTATTTCAGCAACATCAACTGCCGTAGTTATTGCTTGGCCTCGAGCTTTCAGCGTTATTTCCTTAGAGTTTCCCGCGGAGAGACTTGTTATGATTGCCAGCACGTAGCTCATTGGTGGTTTGTTTCCAACGAAGATAACATCTGCATTTTCTGTCATTTTCTTCACTCCTTTTTTTTATTGTTTCTATGGTGTAACGTTGCTGTACCTGCGCTCTGTTCGCGACAGAACGTTACTGCCCCTAAGTAAAATAGGAACTTCCTTATAAGTTCACTGAAAAAACATGGTGTCAACCACGCTGAAACCACGCTTCACCAGAACTTTACTCCCATAAACACCATTGTTTTCACCCAAACTTTAGGCGCACGCCCGATTCCGCTGGTGCACGTTGCCTCTCCCCGTCAATCATCAACTCGGTCACAGTCCAGTTTAAATAATGAACGTTACCATAAAAATAGCGAGCTGCAATGCTGACAAAGCTGAAGAAAAGAGTTCAGGAAGCGCTGACGGGCACAGCCCACATCGCGTACAAGATAGGGCTAACCCCAAACATAATAAGCATCATCGGCTTCGCGCTGGCGCTTTTTTCCGCTGCGGCATACGCCATGGCACAAAATCAACCGCTGCTGCTTCTGTTAGCCGTAGTTCTGCTTTTAGCTTCGGGCTTCTGTGACACGTTAGACGGCGCATTAGCCAGAACGCACCAGCAAGCAAGCGTTTTCGGCGGTTTTTTCGATTCGCTTCTGGACAGGTACGCCGACGCCGCCGTGTACGCAGGCGTGATAATCGGCGGGTTATGTGACCCCATATGGGGCTTAACTGCTTTGGCGGGCTCTCTGCTGGTAAGCTACAGCCGAGCAAGAGCTGAAGCCGCAGGAATAAAAATGGAGTCCATAGGCATAGCTGAAAGAGCCGAACGCATGATAATTCTAGCAGCCGCAAGTCTCATCGCTATTTTTTGGCCCGCAGTTTTAAACATGGGTACATTGAACATAGGGATAATACTGCTCGCGGTGCTCTCAAACGTGACCGTTCTGCAAAGAGGCATACACGTTTACAGGGTACTAAAGAAAAAAGAGATTTAGCGTCTTCGCCTATACCTTGCGTGCCGCTCGTTTTCAGCCCTAACTTTCACGATGCCGCGATGCACAGCACATGAAATGCAATAGTACTTCGTGTCCACCCACGACGACAAATACGTGCCTTTCTGCCGAAGCTCCTTGGCTAATTGAGGCTCAACAAAAGACACACGGCGCGTAGACTTCTTAGCTTTGTCACGCGGCACCATTGACCCACAACTGGCGCACTGCACAAGACTGCTGCTTCCTTTGCCTCCTTTGGATCTTCCTCGACTCTTTCGTTTAAACGGCATCTATCCTGAACCTCTTAATTCTCTATTTCCAATTTAGTTAATTCACTGCCTTATATATCTGCTCTCATCCGCAAGAGGTACGCGATGTTGGCTTTCGCGTCAATTTGCGGCGTGATTTTGCCTGGCGCCGAAGTCATCAAGCTCGTGACGCCTGGTCCATGACCCGCCGTAACGCAGTTCGTGTGCACAACTATGCCGACGGAAATGGCGCCCTGACGGTAGATTCTGCCGAAAGAGTGATCCGCATCAATTATAGCCACCAAATCGCCAAGCCTCAAATCATCAAGCCCATACTGCTCCCGCACTGCGTCGTCGAAAAGCTGAATATCGTAGTCTCCTGACTGCGTTTGGTTTGCACCTAACCCTGAACCCATAATGGCGGCAGGAACAATGTGCGCCACGGGGACCTCCAGTCGGTCCCCGTTCGGCTTCGGGTTCCACGCTTCCAGAAAACGCGGCGCCATGTTCATCACTTTTATGTCAGAAAAATCCAGCAGCCTCAAGCCCACTCCAAAAGCTTTCACAAGAATCTTGTCGCCCAGCATGAGCTTCTCTAAGGTTTCAGGCTGGAAATCCACTAAAACATGCTCTATGCCGCCGTGCTTGCCTGTGACAACGCCTTTGGCGCCTTTCGCGTCGCCCGTGGCAATGACTGCTTCGTTTCCAACGCAGGAAAGCACGTTGAATGCGGCGTTGGCTCCTTGTCCATACCGCGGGTCATTTTCCTTGTTTTCCACGCTGACGCTTGGCTCCACATGGTCAGCTTCCCAACCGCACGCGGGGTCGCCCACTCTCAGGTTGTAGGTTATTCCGCCGACTCCAGGCAAAATTGCAGGCTTGCCCGTAGGCGAGATAGTGTATATTGACCTGCTGACAAGGGGGCTGGCGACTTCGCCCATAACTGAGATTTTAACAAGTTTTTCCGCGTTTGTCCTTAACATCTGCCTTGTTCACCTATAGTATGCTGTTTACTTAGCAGAGGCTAATAAGATTTGCATGACGCCTGTCTGGTCAGTGTTGTTGACTGGGTTGGTTTTTTACCAAACTCTTAAATTTGCGATTATTACTTTGACTTGTGAAAGTCGAAATTCGTCTAAGCTGACAAGAGTGGCTTGTGCGATGTCTGAAATTGGATTAAGAACAAGAATGCTGGTTAAAGATGCAATGAGCAGCCCAGTGGTAACCACAGATGAGGAAACGCCTTCAAACAAAGTTGCCCGCATCATGGACGAAAACAAAGTAGGCGCCGTTGTAGTCACGAACAAAGAAGGCAAACCGCTTGGGATAATAACGGAAAAAGACTTGGTGATAAGAGTCCTGTCAAAAAACCTCACACCTGACACCGTGAAAGCGAAGAACATCATGAC
>CAZYUQ010000046.1:0-10594 GCA_964650565.1 uncultured Candidatus Bathyarchaeia archaeon
CCACCAGTGTGACGCTGTTTCTGGAAAACTCGGCTTTAGAATAGCTCAGTTTTCTTTCGATGTTAGGCCAAATTCCCTTAAACGGCAACCTCAACTTTGAACCGAAAATGCGGATTAAAGCAAAAATCGTGCAGGATATAGCTATTAAAATTACGCTTGCGAACACTGTTGCGCCTTCATACAGGGCTGGAGCCGTAACTGCAAACTCGTTCTTCATGTTCTGAATAAAAACAGGACCATTCTCGAAGGCGCCTGCAACAATAAACGTTGCCCCCGTTTCTGAAAGCGACCTAGCGAAGGACAGGATAAACGCGGCTATCAAGGAAGGCTTCAGTATCGGCGACGTAACCGTGCGAAAAGCCATGAACGGCACCGCACCCAGTGTCCTCGAAGCTTGCTCGTATTCCCGCTTGTAATCAAGCAATGCGCCAACCAAAACTCTGACGACAACTGGATATGAGAAGGTGAAGTGAAGCAGCATGACGAGCAGCCAGCCAGTTGAGATTAATGAGCCGCCGAAAAGCGAAGATAAACCTTGAGGGCCACTCCAGAAAAGCAGTAGTGAATACCCAAGCGCCGCGGTTGGCACGATGAACGGTATGTCCGCCAGCGTGTCCAGAACGTTCAGCCATTTGGATTTTCCGCGTGTGATAAGCCATGCCATTGGGATGCCAGCTACAACGTCTAACGCGGAAACAAGCAGCGCGATTGTGAAAGAGTTTGCCACTGCAGTGAGCGCGCGCCCCATGAGCTGCGGTTGGTCGAAGACTTGCTCAATTGTGCCCCATTTTATCACGATGCCTAGTATCGGTGGCACCAAAATGAGCACAAGGAAAACTGCCACCGCAGTCACGTACATTGTGTATTTTGCTGCTTTGTTGGATGAGAGAGTGTTGAGGGTGTCGGTGATTTTGCGCTTGAGCAAGCGTCTGTTCATTCTGTTTCCGTCCGCTGCCGCATAATTGATGGTGTCGTCTCAGGGTTGCTTGAAGCTGTTTTTGTTTTTGCTGCCGTTGTTCTCATTAAGCCATACCGCGTTTTTGTCGTGTTCTTTTCAGTCTTCTATGTATAGCTCATAAATATTTTTCGTACAGCTATATGGTTAACTTATTGGAGAACGACGCTGTTATTAGCTTGTTTAGCTTGTTGCATTTGCCATTAGAATATATAGTTGCGCTGGGCTGATTCTGCGAAAAATGGAAAAATGGAGTCGGAGCAAGCTGTTTGTTCCCTGTCTGTTATTGGAAGTTCAGTTCAAAGCTTACTGGGACTTTGTCTCCCCATGACTGGGTGAGCGGGCATATCCTCTGGGCAACGTGGTAGACTGAATTAGCCTTTTTTCTTTCATGCTCGTCGTCCGTCTGCAGCTGGATATTCATAGTGAAGTGGATATGCGTGAAAATCAGTTTTTCCAGCCCTTCCACGTCCATTGTTACCGCTGCTTTTGTCTCAAGTTTCTTAAGCTCCAGCTTGGAGTTGCGTGCAATCAGCAGAAAAAGCGTGTTCATGCAAGAAGCCAGTGAAGCTGCGAAAATTTCCTCGGGAACGCAGTAGCCTTCTTTTCCGCCGAATGCTGGAGGTGGACTTACCGTGGCGATTTGTTTGCCTTTAATTGTTAAGTTGCATTCTGTTTCGCTTTTCCAGTTGGCGGCACCTTCAAAAATCATTTCAGGCATCAAAAATACCTCTGCTAGATATAGAGTTAGAACGCAGATTTAACGCTTATGTGCCGTAGCCTTCTTTGTCTAGGGCTTCGTTGACGAGTTTGTCTGCTTTTTGGATTTGGCTGTTGGTTCGGGGCACGCTGATGAAAGTGGATGTTTTAAGCTGTTTGCGTAGCGTGTATGTCTTGTTCCATAGCTGCCTCAGCTCGGGGTTTTTCACGGCGTATTCTCCGCGGAGCTGTTTGGTGACTAGTTGGCTGTCGAGGTAGCAGGTTACTTCTTCAGCGCCTAACGACAGTGCAGCTTCCAAAGCCATTATTAGCGCTTCGTATTCGGCTTGGTTGTTGGTGCGTAAGCCGAGGTAACGTGATTTTGCCATTAAGATTTGCCCGTTTTCTGTGGTGACGAGGCAGGCTGCTGCGGCTGGTCCTGGATTTCCGCGTGCGCCGCCATCTGAGTAGAGTGTTAGGTGTTTGTTTATTGTTGTTCCCTCACTGTTTGTTCCATGTGTTTTTCAGCGTTGCTACGAAGCCGTTTTCGTCTTCTGCTAGGCGTTTTTTGACTTGCTGCCAGGTTGCTGGGCAGTTTTTGTATTCTACGTTGACGATTGTGTGGATGATTTTGTCGATTTGCCGCTTGTTTTGCGGTGTGACTGTGATGCCCGCTTTTTGGAAGACTGTTTTGAGGTGTCTGAAGTAGCAGGTCATAAAGAACCCTTAAGGCATAATTTTGCAGGGTGGGCATGTAAACTTTTTGCTTGGCTTGTATGCGTGGGAAAGACTATAGCCCCCTTTTATATAGCTGCTTTATATAGTTCTGCGGGAAAAGCTGTGGATAAACACGGATTTTGGTCTTTAGATATTAATCAAACATGCGTTTTTGATTTTTCCTAAAGTAAAACAGCACTATCAATACTGGTGCTAACATTATCCCCGCAATAATAATTATTGCTGTAGAAAGCGTTTGATTTGAGGGTGCAGCATTATTTGCATTTGGTGATGGTGAAGGGGTTGGGCTTGGATTTGGTGGCGTATGAGCAAGTCTAGTTTCCTCTTGCGTCAAAGTGAAAGTATACGGCGTAGAAGCACCAACATTTCCACACGCGTCTGCCGCGTAAACAGTAATGCTGTGGGTGCCATACGATAATTTGAGAGATGTGTTGCCTTCAATAGTTTCCTTGGCACCGCCGTCCATACTGTAGCTCATCCAAGAGGTTGGTTCATTAACATGAAAAACTAAATGCCAATATGTCATGTTTCCGAAGTCAAGGTGAAAATTTTTTCTAAAATCAATAATAGCGTCGATATCTATGGTGACAACTGGTGTGCTTTTGTCGTTAATAGAGAAAACGATAGATTGAGAAGCGTAGTTATTTCCGCTGCCATCAGTTCCATAGATTCTCAGTGAATGGGTACCGTGTGATAGGTTATTTATATTTGCTTTATCTAGACAATCACTGATCAGGTTTTTGTCTAGACTGTATCCTGCCCAAGTTAGCGGCTTATAACATGTAAAATTTAAGGGTACTGTATTAGAATTGTAAGTTGTCTGTTGGGGAGAAATAACTTTAATCGTTGCAGAAATCGAACCAACAATGAAATAGACAGTTCTGTTGAAGCCTACAGATGGAGAAGAGAAATCTCCAAAGTTAGTGTGCCCACGGATAAACAGTTTATGAATACCTCTTGAGAGACCTGAAATTGTTGCATTTGCGTATCCTGTACAATAACGGCTCTGGGGTACTTCATTGTTTATGCGTGCGTTTTTCTCGGGTTGCCCATCTATACTGTATCTAACCTCGGCTAATTCTTCAGCGCCGAGACCTAAGACGCTATGAGGATACATTTCTACTTTAACACTCAGAGGAATGCTTGAGCTATAATCGTATACCTTATCTGTGACGGGAGAAATTACCGTAACAGTCGGCGTGTGATAGCTAAAATTAGCTGAGGCAAAATCAGCAAAAGGACGATGCAAAGCTATCATTGCCAAAAGCAACAGCAAAAGAGTGAATGCTACAATTTTTCTATTCGTAGCTTCATCCCCTACTCTAAAATGCGGTGATTTGCGGATTAAAACGTTTTTGTCAAGCTTTCTTGACTAAACAAGCCTGAAACGCCTGATTCTTAGTCAAGAATTCTTGACAAAAATGCTTTTAATCGCGTGAACAGAGTTCCGCATAGTAAATGACCAGATGAATGAGGTTGTCACGCTTCCTGACCTGTCAAACGCAGGCTACCAAATGTGGTTCAATATGATACCGTACCGCAATCAAACCTCTGACAAGCCAAGCAGAATAGACCGCGACCCCTTGACGCTGTACCCGTACTGGCAATTCTACATCTACTTCCCAAGCGGAGAAATCGGAAGCTACTCAGGCATCCAAGTCGGCATCTGGGGAGACACAAAAGAAATCATCTACTGCTCAGGCTTCGGCTTCCACAACTAACACCCGACTAGCGGCAATGTCTATTCCTTTAGCAGTGTCATGAGTTTCGGCATCAACTCGTAACCATGATCCAACACGCCTAAACTGCCCCTTGCGCACGCGCGTTCAGAGAATTCTGAAAGCTCACCGCCCTTTATTTTGCCGCCTGATACGAGTATGGGCACGGGAGTGTCGCTGTGCATCTTTAAGCTGCAGGGCGTCGCGTGGTCAGCGGTGATGCAGATAACGCAGTCTGTTAACGCTATTTCCTTCAGCAAGTCCCCGAAGAAGTACTTGTCAATTGCGGCGATAAGCTCTGTTTTGCGGCGCCAGTTGCCATCATGCCCAGGCTCATCTGGACCTTTAAGGTGAATGTAGAAGCAATCGAAACGTGGCAACTCCTCCAGTAATCGTCTCACTCGCAGTTCGCAGTCTGCTTTCAGGTTGTCTGAGGGCGGAGGCAGAAGCGAAGCGTACATGCCAGCAAGCTCAGCTATGCCTTTTTCAGCCACCATGTCTGCAAGCGCGGCAAATTTAATGTTGTACCTTTCGTTAATGTTGAAAAACCTTGGCAAAAGGTGTCCTGCGTCTCTTGTGAGCACGAGGTTTGCCTTAAGCTTGCCCTCTGCCGCACGTTTCCTGTTCACTTCGTGATTTTCCCACAGCTTATGAGTTTTAGCAATAAACTCGTTAACGAGCGCGGCGGCGTGCTTTGCCTCTTCAGTGCCGTCAGTCGGCACGCTTTTTTTGAGAACCATTTCCGCGTTAGGCGTAGCTACGCCTATGCCATCAATAACCGTGTAAGCAGGGTCACTGTTCGTTATGTTGCTGGAAAGGCACCTCTTGTTGCCTTTAAAAACCAAAACAGCGCGGTGCCCGAGAGTGTTTTTGAACTCGAAGCTGGCTGGGCAAGATTCAAGCTGTACTTCGCTGTTGGCGGCTTCAGTCAGCTCAGTTGCCTCTTCCGTGGTGAGGCTTCTGCGCACGCGCCTGTCAATTATCGCGTTTCCCTGCCCCAGCGTTGCAAAGTTACATCTTAACGCTACATCGCCGTCTTTCAAGCTGACGCCTGCACCTGCGGCTTCAATTATGCCTCTGCCTGTGCTGTACTTGAATGGGTCGTAGCCTAGAAGTGAAATTACTGCGGCGTCGCTTTCGGGGGCAACGCCTTTTTGCACTGAGTACATTAAGCCTGCTTTGCCGTTTTTGGCGAGAGAATCCATGTTGGGGGTTTCAGCGGCTTCCAGAGGCGTCTTGTTACCTAACTCGCTGATTGGCAAATCGCCCATACCATCTATGACGACGTAGAGCAGCTTCAATGCAGGAGAGTTCCTCCGTTAAGCTGAGGAGAGTATTCTGCACTGTGGCTTTATTTCTTTTGCGTGTTCCAATCCTACTTTTTCATGGAAACTATTGCTCTAATCTCCCTCTGCGTCGCCTGAGGCGTCCCCGTGGTGTTCACAAGGTAAACATCCGCCTTCTCGAAATATCTTCGGAAAAACTCTTTCCTAAGCTCCATTTTCCTGCTGTCCCTCACCAGCTGATGCGGATTACAAAAATCATGCGCCACAATATACTGCAACGCCTCCTCCGTGCTTAGATTCGCCACTATAGTAGGGTCTTGTGGCTCCCTTTTCAGCAAAATGATTTTCATCATGGTCGTGTTTGGAATGACGCCCCCGCTGCCCACAATCCACCGCACGTTCACCACCGCCCTGCCTTTCTGGTCAAACCGCGCCTTATCCACAAGCCGTTCATACTCGTTCCAGATTTTGCCGATGTCAGCTTGAATGTAGCAGTTTTTTTCTGAGCCGAACGCTAACGGTTCGCGGCTGGAAAGCCTCACGAAATACCAGTCATCAGAGATTAACCGCGCGTTTTCCAAGCGTAAAAGCCCCCATGAATGCGTGGTTTTGCCTGTCCCCGACGGCGCAATAATTGACGCGCCCACGCCGCCCACGTCTATGGCAGCCCCGTGCACTGAGTAAATGCGGTGGTCGTCCTCTAAAACGTCACCTGCTACCGCCAAAGCTATGCTCTTTATCCACCCATAATAATCCACGTTAATCAAAAAGGCAGTTTTCGTGTAAGGGTCATATTTGACGCTCATTGGCTGATTAGACTCTTCAAGCACTATTAGTCTTCCATGCGATCTGACGCTTTCACTCATCGCGTAAAAATTGTCTTCCCACTCATTCTTCACGTACTCTACTTCAGTCAGCAACTTCACGCAGCACCCATATATTTCCGCTTTGTTCGTGTAAAGAAAACGCTTCTCATAACGCTGGTAAAGTCTATCCTTTTCCTCGGGAGTTATAAGTTGTACAGAATAACTCATCAATACCACTTCTCCAAGAAGTCACAGGTTAACTCAGAAATGAGCCACAACGCAAGATAAGGTTTTCTAGAAAACCAAGTACTGCGCTCATATGCTTCTGAGGAATTCTGATGTCACGTCCTTAATGGATTGAATTAAGGGATGCTTCGTCTTCACTGGCTCTTTCAAATTCTGCAGGCGGCTGACCCTGAAGTATATGGGCGGGTGAGCGTCAAGCCCTACCCACTCTTGCAAACGGAACGAAGGCCGCCTCTCGTACAGCAGCCTTTGAAAGCCGATTTTTTCAAGGGCTCCAGCTAGAACTTCAGGCTGCCCCATCTTGATGGCTGACACAAGATCAGCGCGGGCTTCGAAGAATTTGGCGATGAAAAATATAACCGTCATGACAGCCCAGAAGTAAAGTATGAACAGGAAAGAAGAGAAAATAAATGGAAACAACGCTAATAAAACGTAGAAGCGGAAGAGAAACTCCGCGGCGGTTAACCCGTAGAGAATCAGCGGGTCTCGCCCCTTAAGATGCCCGAACTCGTGCCCCAAGACGCTGACAAGTTCCTCTTCCTCAAGCTGGACAAGAATGCCCGTTGTCACCAAGACTATTCCGCGGCTGGGGCTGGGACCAGAAGCCGCAGCGTTCGGAACCATAGTGTTAGACACAACAATTTTCGGCACTGGAAACCCAAATTTGTCCGCGACCTTCTTCACAAGCGCGTACACGTTCACTTTTTTGGCTGACAAGTTTTCTGGTTGACAAGCAATGCCGTGCTTCGCGAAGACTTTGTGTGCGGCTTCGCAGTCAATTTCGCCCTGTTTAGCCAAAATTTCGCTGTAAATTTCTTTTTTTATTGTCATCATCTGCTCTGCAGAGGGGGTTTGCTGAAGGTCGCCGTAGATGCTCATGGGCAGGTGATACTCTAGGAAATGTATTGTGGGGTTGGCTTTGGTGATGTGCCAGTCTGCGGTTCTCGCGATGAACTTGCCGGAGTAGAATACGAACACGAACTGCACTGCTATCAGCACTATCGGCGCAATCCACACTGCGTCTGGGTACAGCGTGGACACAGCTATGAACAGCACCATGCCCAAAACTATGAAGACTACGAAAAAGAGGATTTGAGTTTCAAGGAACAAGCGGTTAAAGGATTTTTCTTGTCTTTTAATGGTTTCAGGAACTACTTCTTCGCCCTCCCGCCAAGCAAAATAAAGCGTTGATTTTCTAGCGGTCTCTTCAAATATCTGCACTGCGATGACGATGTCCTGTTTTGCCTCTTCCATTGTTGCGGTGGACACTGACGCTGCAATCGGGGTAAGCGTTACTTCTATTGGTGTGGCGCCTTTGATTTTGACTTGGAGAAGCGGTTTTCCCTCATCCGTGTCAAGCAGAACGTATGAAAGGAAACTGCCGTCGTCGGTTGTTTCTCTGCTGAAGTCTGTGAACCGCTGCTTCTGCGGTAGCAGGTAATGCTTGTAGATGAACTCCAGTAGTTTTTCCGTGTAGCTGGCGGGGACTTCAGTGGTAATCTTGTAAGAAACAGGTTCAGTCATAGGCGTTAACTGCAATTTCATGAATCGAATTCTTTGTTATAACCTTTGCTAACGCAAGTCTCGCCCTTTAACCCCCGTCCACCCGCAGCCTAACGAAACGCAACGGTACGCTTGTATGTGTCTTCGTAAGAAACCAGTGTTTCAGCGGGGAACCCTTAAATAACGTGGCATTATGTTGTGCGGTATGTTGCGGGATTTGAAGGGTTTTGCCCAGTTCATTTCTGTAGAGCGCGGCTTAATGCTGTTCATGATAAGCGTAGGCGCCGCTTTCCTCATGGGCGAAACGCTTGTTTGGTCCAGCGCAGTTTTCCTCGGCATAATCGTGTTCTGCCTCTGGAGCGCCGCAGACGCCATAAACAACTTTTTCGACGTTAACCTTGATGTTCTTTCTGACCCGTTCAGGGCAGAATACACTAAGAAACTAGGGAAACTGGGCTTGTTCATCGCTGCAGGATTCACCGTGTTGTCGTTGGCTTTGGGTGCAGCCACCCTGATTCCTTACGTGGTATTATTTGTTGCAGTTGGCATATTGTTCGGTGTGTTGTATTCTGCTCCGCCGTTTAGGCTCAGAAAAACCGCGTATAAACCCATCGTGAACTTCACCGTTGGCGCAGTTCCCGTGTTGATTGTTGCTGCTTTCTTCAACGTTTTCTCCGTTAACATCGTGACGCTGGTGCTGCTCATCGGCGTGACCACGGCAGTTAACAGTCTCTGGGAGGATTTAGCGGATTACGCTTCAGACTCAGCCAGTGGCTCCCGCACAGTTCCAGTTATTATGGGTTTCAGGCGTGGGCTTTTCTTCACTATTATCATGGGTTACAGTTTGATTCCGCTGATGATTCTGGTCGGAGCCTGTTTCCAACTGGGTCTAGCTTACTATTTAGCGTTGTCAGCGCTTGCAGCGTTCATTTCACTTCGCCTATACCAGCAAAGGCGCACACTATTCAAAGACGACAAAGCAGACACACAGAAACTGTTCGAGCTGGGCAAAGTGCTATCCAAAGACTTCGTCATCATAGCCATCGTGTTCACGCTAAGCCTAATGCTGAGCAGCTTGCTGAAAATTAATTCAACAATCTTCTGAAAGCGCGTATAAAACTGTGACGGCGAGCAAGCGCCACGGCGGGATAGACCCCCTACTGGTTTCTGCATAGAACCACTATTAGGCTCCAAATATGAACGGGATGGTTTCTCCGTAGGCTTTCTTTAATCATGACTTTTTAACCATGAAACCCGCTGGATGATCGCCTCGAAGAAAGTATAAATATGATTTCAGGCAAATGTTCGGAACTGAAGTTCAGGTGAGCTTTTATAGTGAAGGGGGAATCACAGAAGCCTCTCGCATACCAAGCGGCAGTATTCTTAGTTTCAGACATTGCAACGTCTAAGCGGTTCTACAATGGGCTTCTTGGACAGAAAATTGTGGCGGATTTTGGAAGAAACGTGACTTTTGAGGGCGGTCTATCAATTTGGGAGAAAAACTACGCATTGCACACTATTTTTGGGGAGAAAGCCAAGGAAATTACTGTTGGAGCCAATAACGCTGAAATCTACTTTGAAGCCTCCAACATAGACGAATTGCTTACCAAATTAGCAAAGAATGGCGTGAAGGTTATTCATCCTGTTCGAGAGCACCCGTGGGGCCAAAGGGCTTTCCGAATTTACGACCCTGACAAGCACATCATCGAGTTCGCCGAGCCAATGTCTGCCGTCGTCCTGCGACTGCACAACAGCGGGTTGAGTTTAGCTGAAATCGCCGAGAAATCCATGATGCCGCCTGAATTCATAAAAGCCATCCTCCAAGGCAAATAACGCTGACCAGCCTTTTCCATTTTCGCCTCTGCAGAGAAGCTATAAATACGTTTTCGAGATAGTATAACCCTACAACTTCAGGTGACTGTTTTGAGAATTGGCTTTTTCGTTTGGGAGTATCCGCCTAAGCTTGTAGGCGGTTTAGGTACATATGCAGAATACATAACTCATGAATTCGTTGACATCGGACACGACGTTTCAGTCTTCACGCTTAACTCTGGCAACCTTAAAACCAGAGAAATTATGAAAGGCGTAGAAGTGCACAGGCCACTCATCGCGGACGCAGCCAACGTTTTCCCCATGTTCGTGGTTGACGACCTGAAAAAGTGGGGCACAAACATCAAACTCTTCAACGACATCTTCATCTACAACATTCTAAGCGCAACAAAATTCCTCAATGGACTAATCAAGAACGAACATTACCATTTTGACGTAGTCTGCGTGCACGACTGGCTAAGCAGCATCGCAGGACTCGTAATCAAAAACGAATCCACAATGCCCGTCGTTTTCCACACGCACAGCACAGAATGGGGCAGAGCTGGTGGGCAAGGCTCAGAAGTAGTGTCACATTTAGAATGGGCTATGGCAAATAAAGCAGACAAAGTAATAACCGTCAGCTACGCCATGGAACAAGACTTGGCAAAGCACGGCTGGCCCCTGTCAAAAATCAGTGCAGTTTGGAACGGCGTGGACGCGGAACGCTATGACCAACGCAAATGCAAAAAAGGAGACATAGCTAAAATCAGGGAAAAATACGGCGTCCCTGAAGACTGGAACATGATTCTCTTCATAGGCAGACTCACATGGGTG
>CAZYUQ010000047.1:0-10420 GCA_964650565.1 uncultured Candidatus Bathyarchaeia archaeon
CCACCGACAAAATAGCAACATCCTCAGGGTTTAAGCCAACCTCTTCTTTTGCCTTCCGCTTGTCGTCTGCAGGTTGGAACTTGCGGGTGTCCACGCCGTTATGGATGACGCGAATTTTCGCTGCGTTAACCTTGTAATACTGCAACAGCTCTCTCCTTGTGAAGTCGCTGACCGCGATTATCCTGTTTGCCCGCTCAAGCATTCTCTCCTCGAAAATCCTTAGGAACCAGTTGAAGCTTACCATGAACTTCTCGTTCGGGTTAAGCCTACTGTACGGTTCGCCTCGGATGGCTTCAGCTTCGCCCTTCCACGTCGAATGCACAGTCGCCACCAACGTCTTCCCGAAGTTAACGGGCACGGCAAAACTCGGCACCAGCGGAAGATTAGCATGTACAATATCCGCAGCGCAGCTATCCCGTATCGAGTTCATTTTTCTATGCGCGGAGCCAGCGAACAGGAAAGACTTGACCAGCGGCGTTTTAGGCGTTTTAAGGAAAAACGCGGAGAGCTGCTCGTTCACCTTCACGTCTGCGCTTTCACGGTACCCTGTTACCACGCAAATGGAGTTCCCCAGTTTAATGAGCTCATTGGCTAAGTAGTAAACGTAGGCGCCTGTGCCGCCTGAAAGAGGCAGGTACTCTGGCGAGATATAGCATATTTTAACCATGTTGCTTTTTCACTTCCTGTCTCCCAGCAGGAACCGCCATGTGGTGATTGCGGCGCCTGTTAACCACGCGAACGCCCTGACGAAGTAGAGTACAACCAGCCGCATTGCTGCTTTATCCTTGAACTTGACAGCAAACTTCGCGGCGCAGTAAACATAGTAGACAAAAATAAGCGTTAGAATCAGGGCGGAAGCGTACCATAACGGTCTCAACACTTCAATAATGCCCAGCAGGAACAGCGCCATCACCGTAAGCATCAAAGCAGGCTGCAGGTTCATGAAAACATCAGTTATCTCATCCCCTCTAGCGAGCTTCGAGTGCTTAAAGTACAGTTTAAGCGTGTTCTTGCCGTACTGCAGTTGCTGCCTGTAAAAAGCGCGCACCGTAGTCCTGTTAAAATGGTAGCACTTAGCGTTCGCGTCAAAAACTATCTTGTAACCCATGCGAGTTATTCTGAAGCCGAGGTCCGTGTCGTACTGCGACGGCAAGTTCTCATCAAAACCGCCTGCCTCCTCAATAACACGTTTCTTCATCAGCAAGTTCATCGTTGCGATTCGTGTGGCGTATTTTTTTAAGCGGGAATACCTGTTCGCCATGTCGTACCCGATGCTTCTTGCCCACGGGTTTTCGGTGTTCCAAGTTTCGATGCCGCCGCTTACTCCTGCCACTTTAGCGTCATCCAGATGCTGCACAAGCTTGTTTAGCCATTCTTTTTCCACTTTCGCGTCTGAATCAATAAACCCTAGAATTTCGTGGCGTGTAACTTTCATTGCGTAGTTGTACGCGGCTGGAGCGTTAAGAGGGGTGGAAACCACTTTAACTGGGTACTGCTCAGCTATTTGCACCGTCGCGTCTTTGGAGCATCCGTCAACAACTATGACTTCCACCGCGTCTTTAGGGTAGTTCAACCCGCAAACGGCTTTTAGGCACTCGCCTATAGTTTGCTCATTGTTGAGCGTTGCAATGATTATTGAAACTTTAGGCGGCGCCTCAGCACTCACTGTTTTCATCCATCCCTCATGTACGCTTCAATTATGGATAATAGAATTCTGAGGCCGTCCATCATTGGGTCCAATCGTGACCTTCCATAAGTTCGCTGCTCAAAGCTTATCGGCACTTCTTTAACTCTAAAGCCTTTGCGGGCGGTTTTCACAAGCATTTCGGATTCTATCTCGTACCCACCTGATACTAACCGCATGGCTTTCGCAATTTCAGCTTTCAGCACGCGGTAACCCGACTGTGAATCAGTAACTGCGGCTCTTGTGAGAAATTTAATCAAAGCGTTGAATAAGCGAACGCCGCTGGCGTTCAGTTTCTTGGCGGATGTTGGTTTGTTGTTTAGGAATCGGGAGCCTATGACAAAATCTGCTTCGCCTCGTAACACAGGAGCAAGCAAAAGCGGCAACTCCTCTGGGCGGTGTGAACCATCTGAGTCTATTGTAACTATTATTTCACCTTTTGCTTTTATGAAGCCAACTCGCAGGGCGTAACCTTTGCCCATGTGCTGCTTCAACGAGTAAACTCTCGTGCCGTGGCTTCTTGAAATTTCCAGCGACCTGTCCGCGGAGCAGTCATCCACAACTATTAATTCGTGGTTTAAACCGCTTTTCTGTAATGTTGCCTTCAAACGAGTGATTACGTCACCTATCGTTGGTTCCTCGTTGAATATTGGAATTACCACGGAAAGCAACATTTCATTTTTCCGCATTTTACTATGATGCAGAACGAAAGAATTTATAAACTTTGGCTGTGAAGTTTATCAGGCTCTGGTTGATAATAAGAATTAATGTAAAGAATGGAAACAGCTATGCTGGGCAGAACGGAAACAGACCGAATAACATGGTTTTCCATGTGGTTTTTGGGGGCAATAGCCACCTTCGGCGCTGCGTTTTTCCCCATGTTCTACCGCTTAATCGATAGCAGAAACAAACATTTCAATCGAGAAGCCAAACTGGAACAGCAGATTAACCAGTGGCTTGGCAAGAAAGGCAAAGAAGCGCAGGCAACCGCGTGCCCTGTGGACATGAACGCGAAGGTATGGGTAGCCTCCATAATCCTCATAATCCCCGCGTTTGTCATAACGTATTACTTGTCCCGTGACTTGCAGGCGCATGAGCAGCACCAAGACATGTTTCTCGCAAAGGCTTTTCCAGAGCGGATATTCATGACGCAGACGATACCGATAAAAAAATATGCATTGATTACTATAGCTACCTTGGGCGTGGGCGGCGTTTACTGGCTTTACAGGGTTACAAACCTGTACAACGCTCACTTCAAGGCGCAACGTGCAGTGGAGAGAGAAATTGCGCGTTTGATGGAGGAGAAAAAAGTTGTCGAGCACGTGTAAAAAGAAACGTTTTGTCAGCCACGGGGGCGACGTGTGGGGCTTCAGCCGAAAATACAATATCCCCATTGAGAAGGTGCTTGACTTCAGCGGACCAGTGAATTTTCTCGGTCCCTCGTCTAAAGCGGTGGAAGCCGTGAAGCAAAACGCTCGACTGATCCGTTTCTACCCTGACCCGAACCCTGTGGAACTGAAAACAGAAGTCGCCGCGTACGTTGGACACGGCGTCGGCGCAGAAAACATCCTGCTTGGCAACGGCTCGATCGAGCTTATTTACATGCTCACAGAGGTTTTGCCGCGGAACTTCACAGCTATAATTCCTGTGCCGTCATTCACCGAGTACGAGAAAGCAGTGCTCAGAGTAGGCGGCGAAGCAGTTTTCGTACAGCTACCCAGCGACTTCAAGTTGAACGTTGAAAGCGTGAAGAAGGCGGTTACGGAGGAGACGCGGATAATCTACATCTGCAACCCGCACAGCCCGTCAGGCACGCTTTACAGTAGAGAAACACTTTTGGATCTGATTGGGTTCTGCCAGAAAAAAGGCGTAATCGTCAGCATCGACGAGAACTACATAGAATTCAGCGATAAAGGCCAAGACGCCACGGTAGCAGGCTACGTGAAGAAGCACGAAAACCTCTTCGTTATCAGGTCAGTTACGAAATTCTACGGGATGCCCGGCATTCGCTTCGGCTACGGCATCGCAGCGGAAAGCTTCATAGACACTTTACAGACCGTGCGGCAACCGTGGAGCATTAACAGCTTGGCGGGCTTCGCAACTTTGGCCGCGTTCAAGGACAAGGAGTTCATCGAAAACACCAAGCGCACTATTGCCAAAGAGAAAATAGAGTTTGCACGGATGCTTACTGAAGTCGGCGGCTTGCACGTTTTTCCGTCCGAAACGAATTTTCTGCTTGTGAAAATAACGAAGCCGAAGCCCACATCCATGGCGTTAAGAGACGAATTAGCCAAAGAAGGGCTATTAATCAGGGATTGCAGCACATTTGTAGGCTTAGACGACAGCTACTTCCGAGTCACAGTCCGTTCACCAGAAAACAATGCACATCTCGCGGCGACTTTGAAGAAAATCCTCAGCAAAACCAACTAATGCAGAATACACTGCTTCGATACTCTTTTTACGCTGCTATCCCAATTCATAGGTGGGATACCCTTTGGTAAGACTGAAAGGATTCCAAAAACTAACCTCCACACAAGACGCGTTACAAGCTTGGCTCAAACTGCTGCAAATCAAACCGCGCAAAACCACTGTGCCCTTGCGTGAAGCCTTGAACCGTGTTTTGGCAGAAGACATAACTGCAAAAGAAGACTTGCCGCGGTTTGACAGGTCAGCCGTTGACGGCTACGCACTCAGGTCCGAAGACGCTATTGGAGCATCACAGTTTAAACCCGTATTCTTCCAGCTAGTTGACGCTGACTTGTTGGGTCCTGCGCAAGCAAAGCAGGTGTGGACTGGAAACGCCATTCCCAAAGGCTCTGACGCCGTGGTTATGCTGGAAAACACGCGCAAACAAGAGGGCAAGCTTGAGGTTTGGGTTCAGTTAGCACCCGGCGAAAACGTGTCCAAAAAAGGCGAAGACATCAAAAAAGGCGAAGCCGCCATAAAAGCTGGAACCCGCTTGAAACCTTACCACTTAGGATTGCTTGCTGCTTTCGGCAACAGCGAAGTCACGGTTGCTGAAAAACCCAAAATAGCCCTGTTAGCCACAGGAAACGAACTTGCAGAAGTAGGCAGCAAACTTGGTAAAAACCAAGTTTTCGACGCCAACAAAATCATGCTTTCCGCCATGTGCCGTGAACTGGGCGTGGAGCCGTTGGATTCGGGTATAGCCAAAGACGACCTGAAAGAGATTGCTGGGAAAATCAGAAGTGCTTTAGCTGTTGCTGATGCGGTGATAACTACTGGCGGAACCAGCGTTGGCGGGTTAGACTTTGTTCCTGACGCAGTCAACAGAATCGGGAAACCCGGCGTGGTTGTTCACGGTGTAGCCTTGAGACCAGCTATGCCTACTGCGATTGCGGTGCTGGAGGGCAAGCCCGTGATGATTCTTTCAGGCAACCCTGTAGCTGCAATCGTGGGTTTCGAGGTGTTTGCCCGACCGTTAATCTGCATGATGCTGGGCATGCCGAAAGAGGAGTCTAGGTCAACGGTGAAGGCGGTTATGGCGCGGAAAGTAGCTACGCCGCTTGGAAGGAGAACTTTTGTGCGTGTTCGGGTTTGCGAGGAAAACGGCGCGTTCACTGCTGCGCCGGTTAGTGCGCGTGGGTCCGGCGCAATCTCCACGATGACTAGGGCTAATGGTTTTGTTATTGTTCCAGAGAATAGGGAAGGCGTTTTGGAAGGTGAGCTTGTTACGGTGCATTTGTTTGGCGAAGTGGAGGCGGTGAGCGGGAATGTTTAGGCGACTGATGTCGTTTGACGAAGCGAAAAAAGTAGTTAGCTTGCGGCTTAAGCCGAAGCCTTTAGGCAGTGAATTGCTTGGGTTGCTGGAAGCGCACAATCGTGTCTTGGCGGAGGACGTAGTGTCTGCTTTGGATATTCCGCCTTTTAATCGTTCAACTGTTGACGGTTACGCTGTGAAGGCTGCGGACACTTTCGGTGCGGAGGAAAGTAACCCTGTGGCGCTGAAGGTCTGCGGTATGGTGCACATCGGTGAGCCGCCAACGGTTAGTGTTGGTAAGGGTGAAGCGGCGGAAATCGTTACGGGTGCTCCTATTCCTGAAGGCGCTGACGCTGTGGTTATGGTTGAAGACACTAATCGCGAGAAAGCTGTGGTTAGCGTTTACGGTTCTGTGACATCCAGCGAGAATGTGATGAGGAAGGGTGCAGACATCAGAAAGGGGTCAACTGTGCTCAAAAAGGGTCAAGTGTTAGGTTCCCGAGAAATAGGTGTTTTAGCGGCTTTAGGTAAAGCCCAAGTTAAAGTGCGTTGTGTGCCCACTGTGGCGGTGCTTTCCACAGGCGGAGAAGTGACTGAGCCTGGCGAAAAGTTGCCTGCTGGCAAAATTTATGACATAAACGCTTACAGCTTAAGCACGGCGGTGCTGGAGAGCGGAGGAAAACCAGTTTATGCAGGCGTTGTTCCTGATGAGCAGGCGGAGTTGCGTGCGGCTTTGGAGCGTGCGTTGGCTTCTGCGGACATGGTGATTACTTCTGGCGGCGTTTCCGTGGGTCCGAAAGACCTTATGCCGCAGACTGTGGCTGCGCTGGGTGAGCCAGGGTTAATCGTTTGTGGTGTGGCTATGAAGCCTGGGAAACCCACAACGGTGGCTTTGGTTGGTGAGAAGCCTGTTTTTGCGCTTCCGGGTCATCCGACTTCCGCGTTGCTTCAGTTTCATTTGCTTGTGCGCCCCGTTATCCAGCTTTGGGCTGGGAGACCTGCGGGGGAAACTGTTGTGGTTAAGGCTGTTGCTGGCGCAAGGTTGTTTTCGGCTAGGGGTAGAAGAACGTTTGTCATGGTCAAGCTGAAGCAGGATGCGGCTGAGCGGTTGGTGGCTGAGCCTGTTGAAACTGGCGCTTCAGGCGCTATAACCACTCTTGCTAAGGCTGATGGGTTTGTGGAGATTCCAGAAAATCAGCAGTTCATTGATACAGGAGAGGCTGTTGCGGTGACATTGCTGAAAGCTGCCAGTGTGGCTTAGGCTTTTTTTATACCGTGTTTTTTAGCAGTATGCGTGCTGTGAACATCCAGGTGAAGACTGCGTAGGCAATCAGGCTTATGCTTACGACCCAGTTGCTGGTTATGACGTAGTACAGCGTGTACAGGGAAAGGGTTGTGGCTACGAAGAACAAGATGGCTATCAGCCATTTTGCCCACGATTTTTTGGTGAGAATACTGTAGGCGGCTATCAGGTTCATTATGCCCGTTAACGCTATGTGCGGCGGATAATTGGCGAAAGGCAGCAAAACAAGGAACACTGCGCCAACGATGCTGTAGAATGCAATGGACGCCAACGTTGCCGCGTTTAGATTTTTTATGGCTTTAAGTTTTGATGTGGCTAGCATTTCAGTCGCCTTCATCTTATGCATTAAGGGCTGAATTAATAAATTTAATGTTCCATTGCGTGCGCGGACGGTGTTTTGCTGTTGGTTTGCGCTTGCGGAATGAGAGGGTTTAAAAAGTTTGGAGCAGCTCAATAGTAAATAGTGCAAAAGAGCAGGAAAAGAATCTGCTATGAGCAACTATGAACTGTTCGTTTCGCAGTCAAACGTTTTCGGCGGCGTGCAGAAGCCGCTTAGAAAGGCTGACTACGTGGTTTTAGGTGTGCCCTTTGACGTTACGAGTACGTATCGCACTGGCGCACGGTTTGGACCCACAGCGATTCGCCAAGCTTCGTTGAATATTGAAACGTTCAGTTTCCGCACAGGCATAGACTTTGAGGAGTTAAGCGTGCATGATTTGGGCGATTTGCACGTGTCTACTGCTCCGAGTAAAACGGTTAACACGTTGAAGCTTGTTGTGGAAGACATCTTTGCCATGAAGAAGCTGCCAGTGACGTTAGGCGGAGAACACACAATCACGTTAGGCGTAATGAAGGGTTTAAGTGCTAAAGCCGAGAAAACGGCTGTCGTGAGCTTCGACGCGCATTTGGATTTGCGGGAAGAGTTCCTTGAGTTGAAGCTTTCGCACACCACGTTCATGCGTCTCGTTAACGAGGAAGTGAAGCCAGCGAAGATAATTGAAGTTGGCACAAGAGCCGTGTGCAAAGAGGAACTGGCTTACGCACGCGATTCTGGCATCGAGTTTTTCACTTCCCAGCAAATCAGGAAGGAAGGCGCAGCACGCATCACGCAGTTGCTGAAGGAGAAGCTTGCGGGGTACGAGAAGGTTTACTTGACCGTGGACATGGATGTTCTTGACCCAGCTTATGCGTCTGCAGTGCAGAATCCAGAGCCAGAAGGCATCGAAACGCATACTCTGCTGGACATTCTGTGCGCTTTGTGCGATAAACGCGTGGTTGGGTTGGATGTTGTGGAGGTTGCGCCTAACTTTGATCAGGGTGTGTCTGCGGTTCAGGCGGCGAAGGTGGTTTTTGAGGCGCTTTGCGCGTTGGAGTTCTCGCGGAAAGGGCAGTCAAAATGTAAAGTATAGACGCTTATTACTATGCAAAAAGTCGGGAAGCCTTTAAACCCTGATGTGTCAACGAGACTTTCAGTCTTTCTTTAGACGGTCAGAACTAGTGCTCGGAAAGACTATAGCCCCCTTATATAAAGAAACTATGGTGGCAAATTTTAAAAGAATTATGTGCTAAATATTGAATCTGAGGTGGTATGATGCCTGAGAGATATGAAATTAGAAAATCGCAAAACGATGTAGAGTATTATTTTGTTCTTATAGCCCCAAATAACGAAATAATAGCCACAAGTGAAATGTACAAGACAAAAACCGCTTGCGAGAACGGAATAGCGGCAGTCCAAACATACGGCTCAACAAAAAACATAGTGTATACGACAACGTAGTGCATATTGCTTCAATAGTGGTTTTGTATCGATACCTCACATGGTACAATACCTGTTCCTAAATATTGCTGAAAAAAACATTTGGAAAAGAGTTAATTGTGTTCTTTGACGGATACGTTTATATGTAAAATGACGGTTTGATAGTCACCACTCAAAAAGGCAAGGGAAATGTGAAATGTCCGTTTGGCATGGCAGCTTACGCAAAAGAAAACTCACAGGCGGCAGAAAACGCGCTTACCGAGTGAAAAGAAACTACGAGAAAGGCGCGTTCCCAGCAGAAACCATCCTCGGCGAACCAAAACGGCGAAGCGTAAGAGGACAAGGCGGCAACACCAAAGTCAAACTTTTAAGCGCCAAATACGCGTCCGTAACTGACCCGAAAAGCGGAAAAACCGAAAAAACCGAAATCCTCCGCGTAATCAAAAACGCCGCAAACGTGGACTACAACCGCAGAGGCGTCATCACCAAAGGCGCAGAAATCGAAACTTCACTTGGATTGGCACGCGTTACTTCACGCCCAGGCAACGACGGCGTAATAAACGCTATGCTCATGGGCGGCAAAGAAGAAAAAACCTGAAAAAGGCTACTTCTGCTTCGCAAGTTCGCTGCGTAGTTTCAACAGTTGCTTCGCGATTTTCTGTATTAGTTGCTCTTTTGAGGTTGTTTTCTCAACCATTATCATTCCAGTTTTAGCCCAAGGCGTTTTAGGGTAACCCGCTTCCGCTGTGACCTCATGTTTTAGACCAAGTTTTGTTACTGCCGCCATGATTTCCGTAATCCGCGGAGACTGCACTGCTAAATTTTTCGGAACCCGCCGTCCTTCCTTCCTAGTTTTAGATTGGTCAAAATATGCTGGCCAGATTATGGCTTTGTCTTGTTTACGCATCTCTCATCCTTCACTTAAGCTACTTGTGCGCGTAATAGACCGTTAACTTCGGAGCAACCTCGTCTACACGCACGAAACCGAAACGTTCAAACTGTATCACAGTGTTCGGCTTTAACCTTTTGCACGCGTTTTCCGCAATGCCTTCAGTCACCGAGGCGTCAGGCATACCCACCTGACAAGGAACATCACCATCCACAGCTATCCAATGGATCAACTGTGCCTTCGCTTTTCTCGCCTCCTCGTAAGCGGCACTGGCGAACACGGCTTCCACGGAATACAACTTCGCCTGCTCCACCTTAACATTAAACAGCTCCATAAGCCTGACGACTTTTCCAGCCTCAGCTTTTTCCGCGTCCTTTTTCGCAATCCAGAAAATAACCGCCTGCTCTTTACCCACAGGCACCACCGTGTACTCTCTAAAGCCCCTTTCAGGCTGTTCAGGATGTAGTGGAAGCTTGGCCGTGAACGCTTCAGGCACGCCTTTAACTTTCAGTTCACGCGGTTCAGGCACAAAAAAGTACCTGTCGCTTTCTGCGTCAAGGATTTTGCGGTTGTAAGCGTACAAGTTATCCCAGCTTAAAGTAACATCCGCCGTTTTAGGTCCAACGTCCACTATCATCTTCTTAATCGCTTCAGCCGTTATCCCCCGCTTCCGCAACGCCGCAAACGTCGCTAACCGTGGGTCATCCCAACCCGTGTAGCTGCCGTCGCGTATGCCCTGAACAATCTTTGACTTGCTCAGGAAAGCACCTGTGACCTTCAATCTGCCATAATGTATCGCTTCAGGATACTCCCACCCCAAATGACGGTACATGTACTCTTGTCGAACCTTATTCGTCAAATGCTCTTTACCGCGAATAATATGCGTTATACCCAGCAGGTGGTCGTCTAAACCAGCAGCTAAATTGTATAAAGGCCAAACGCGGTACTTTTTTCCCACGCGCGGATGCGGATACTTGTCTATGTCAATTATTCTGAGCGCAGGCCAATCGCGTACCGCAGGATTCGGATGTCCCAAATCAGTTTTCACCCGCACCACAGCCTCGCCT
>CAZYUQ010000048.1:0-10124 GCA_964650565.1 uncultured Candidatus Bathyarchaeia archaeon
GCTTGAAATACTCTATTATCTTCGGTTTCGCCCGCAGGTAGTCGCCTTCAAGGCAGAACTCCACTATCGTTCCGCGCCACTGCTCCTTGTTTATGAGCACTTTACGGTCGAGAATTATGGGACGGTTACGCTGGATATCCATCATCAGCTTAAAAGAGTAAATCTTCGCTGCGCCAGTGCTTGACGTAACGTATGCGGGCTGATGCGTCATGATTTGCCCGTACAACACGGCCATTTTGCCGCCCAAGCCGAAGGTGCCGCGCGTTTGTTTCAGCTTGTATTTTGAGCCGAAAAGCACTTGGCCAAAAGCGGAGGGAATGTGTTTGGGTTGTATTCCTGAGCCGTTGTCTTCGACTCGTAGCTTGTAAATCTGCGTGTCTTTGCTGGCTTCTCCTTCGAATGAGAGCCGCACGTAGATCTCTGGAGGTATTTTGAGGCTTTCAGCAGCGTCTAGAGAGTTTTCCACGAGTTCGCGTATCGCCGCGAAAATGGCGCGGGACGGGTTTGTGAATCCTGCGATGTCGCGGTTGCGGTAGAAGAAGTCGGATGCGCTTATTTCTTGAAAGGTTGCTTGAGCCACTTGTTGCCTCCACCACTTGAATCCTGTTTTATCATTGACTTGTTTACGATATGTTTTTGCTTATTTTTTAACTTAACTACGCTTTTCGGAGAAAACGCTCCGTTTCCGAACGAGGAACGCCCATGCTCCCCCGCGTGTTTCTCCATGTTCAACCATTACTGAGTCTATGCAGAGGTCATTTTTGCTTTAAACGCGTATAATAGTATTCACCAATATCCTTCTGGAACAAGTCCATTTTTGAGCCTTCCTTGTTAACCCTAGGCCGCCTAGTGGCGGAATCGCGGCGAAAAGTGATAGCCATTTCCGTCAGGAACGTGTTCATGCCCTTCCGCAAGCTCGTAGGCGGATTCGCAACTCCAGCCACGCCGGGGTCTCCGCTGAAAACCATCAACCTGTCAGCGATGAAGTCCTGCGTCACCACGTCATGCTCCACAACGAAGGCAGTCACGCTGTGCGCCTCAACCACGCGCCGTATAGTGCGCGCCATGTTCAATCTTTCTTCCACGTCCAAGTAAGCGCTCGGTTCGTCCAGCAGGAACAAGTCTGCCTTGCGGGATAAGCAGGCGGCGATGGCGACTTTTTGCAGTTCGCCTCCGCTGAGCTCCATCACGTTTCTGTCGAGAAGCATGTTAATCTTTAAGGGTTGGAGGATTTCGGTTTTGTACCAGCTTGACGTGAAGGTTGCCTTAGCAACGCTTATGAGGAGTTCTTGGACTGTGCCCTCGTAATCCGCCGCTATGTACTGGGGCTTGTAGCTCACGGTTAACTCGCCCAGCTTCTGCTTGTCATCAGCCTTTTCTAGGCCCGCGAGAATTTTCACGAAGGTTGTTTTTCCAATGCCGTTGGGTCCGAGGATGCCGATGATTTCTCCTCTGCGTATTTCGCCCGCTTCAGTAACAAGCTTGAAGCCCTTGAAGGTTTTTTCCAGTTGACCCCAGCTTAGCAGCGTCTCGGTGGGGCTAACGCTTGCTGCAGGCGGTTTTTCGTGGAAAACTATGGGTTCTTTCCTGAACAAGATGTTCTCGTCTGGAATATAGCCCTGCAAGTAGATGTTTATGCCTGTTCTCACGCCGTGCACATGAGAAACCACTCCGTAAACGCCAGGTGAGCCGTAGAACACGCAGATTTGGTCAGACAAATAATCAATTATCGCCAAGTCGTGTTCAGCTATGACTATTGTTTTCTCGTAGTCTTTGAGGCTTCTTATGGCTCTTGCCACTTGCAGCCGCTGCTTAACGTCCAAGTAGCTGGATGGTTCGTCGAAGAGGTACACGTCCGCCTCACGGCACAACGCGGCTGCCACGGCTACGCGTTGGAGTTCGCCTCCGCTGAGCACATCTAAGGGTCTATCCCACACTTTTGCAAGCTCAAGCTGCTCGGTGAGTGTGCCTAAAAGGTTTCTTTCGTCAACTTTTTCTAGCAGGTCGCCGACTTTGCCTGAGATGGCTTTTGGGATTTTGTCCACGTACTGCGGCTTATGCGCTACTTTAAGGCGGTTCTCGCTCATTTTCTGGAAGTAATCCTGAAGCGTTGAGCCTCGGTAATACTGAATTATCTCGCTCCACTCAGGCGGGTTCTCGTAGTTGCCCAAGTTGGGTTTTATTTCGCCTGAAAGCACCTTCAAAGTGGTGGTTTTGCCTATGCCGTTCTGCCCCAGCAAGCCCAAAACCGTGCCCGGTGAAGGGGTGGGCAACCTGAAAAGCTTGAAAGTGTTTTCTCCGAAACGGTTACTGCAGTCTTTATCCAGCTCGTCGGGCAAGTTAACGATGCTGATTGCTTCGAATGGACATTTTTTCACGCAGATGCCGCAGCCGCTGCAGAGCATCTCGGAGATTACTGCTTTTTTGCCTTCTATGCGTATGGCTTCTACGTGGCTGCGCACCATGGGGCAGAAGCGGACGCATAGCTGATCGCACTTTTTGGTTTTGCACTTGTCAGCGTCCAGTACGGCAACTCGTGTCATGGTGAACCCGAAATAATGAATTTAACTGGTAAGTTATAAACAATGACCTTAAAAGCGCGCAAAAAATAGTTCAAGAACAGCTATAAAGGATGTATAAAAGAAAATTGTTAATAGTTTATTTTTCATAGGGTTTACCATTCTTCTTCTTCCCATTCTTCATCTTCGCCTTCTTCCCATTCCTCGTCTTCCTTGAACACCATTTTCGTTTTCACCTCCACACACACTTTGGTGTTACTGTAGCGTAGCTTGGCAGTGTTTAAATATTTGGATTCGACAATTGTCGTAGTCTCCTCCAAAACCCAAAAGAAACCCCGCACTTTTTGGCGCAGTCTTCTCAAAACCATTTTCCATAGCACGCGTGAAGCATGCCACGGCGGCTGCGAAGCATATCAAAACGGATAAATCCCTCGAAGCAAACTTTCAACGGGGATGATGTGAGGCGACGGCTACGAGCTCAAAAAGCTGTGAGAAAAGCCGTACTTGCACTGACCCTTCAACGGAGTGGAAAACATGCTTTCGGATTTTAACCTGTTAGCCACAACCATGCGCGGAAACGAACGCCAAATGCGCTATGAACTGATGTACCTGCTCAAAGAAGCGGGCGACCCCGCACCAGAAACAGGTAAAACAGGCATCAGAGGCGTCATTGTAGGCAAAACCGCGTTAAACCCAGTTGAAGCAATAGAAAAGTTCCGCAGCATCCTACAGGAACGCCCCTACGAGTTCCGCTACGCACTGAGAATTCTCCCCATTGAGAAAGTAGTGCGCACCGACTTGGACGAGGTAAAACGCGTGGCTATGGAGCTTGCCGCGAGACTAAGCGAAAACGAGACTTTCAGGGTTACAATAGAGAAACGTTTCACAAGCATTCACTCGCGGGACTTCATAGAAGCTGCCGCCACGGGCATCCAGAACAAAGCAGACTTGGAAAATCCCGACAAAATCCTGTTGATTGAAGTTCTCGGCGGGTTAACGGGCATGTCGCTCATAAAGCCCAGTTGCATTTTGTCGGTTCTCAAAGAGAAAATGCTGTAGGCTTAAAGTTGAGTGGACAACAAAGCCACTCGCTCGATGACGAGGCCAACTAAAGCCTGTTCTACATCGCCTGCTTTAACAACCGTTTCCACCTCTTGCTCAGAGATGTTGAAGGCTCTGCGGATGTTGTGCATTTTGGCGGTGGATAAGGCGAGAACAGTCTCGTCGGGCTCTGAGTCTACGCGTTTTGAAATCGAAGACAGCGCCGCCTTCACAGCATCAGGGCTTTCATCAATTATCACCGCGGCAACGGTGGCAGAGCCGCGTTTGACGCCTACAAGCTCGATAGCTTTTCGAATTTGCCGTTGAGCCGAAGCGTAAAGCATAACCTCCACCGCAACGCTTTTCGAAACGTTGGTTTTGTTCCTGAAAGCCGTGAACGCGTTCAAAACTGCAAAGTACAAGTGCTGCCACGTAGCCACAAGCTCAGCGTTGAAGAATTGTACTGCAGTTCCCTGCTGTTCCCTGCGGGTTGCCTTCAAAAAGGCTTCAGCGTCCTCAATCTGGACGTTGCGGAAGCCCGTGATTTCCACGTACTCCCCGAATTCCTCAAAGTGTTTCAGCAAGGCCTTTCCCCGAACATTTCTTTCAGGAAGCGTTCAGCCAGCTGTTTAGGAAAACCAGCTTTTACAAGTTTCGCAGTTATCACACGGACTGCGTCCTTATCGCGGTATTTCTCGACGATTTTTCTAAGCGTTTCTTTAGTCTCCCATGGAAAAACCACCCACCGCCTTGTTTTCCGCATATAATAATCAGGCTTAACCACGCTCCAAGGCTTACAATATACTGTGGCTACCCGCGCTTCCGTTGCGCCCTGCTGCAGCAAATGCGCTTTAACGAGTTTCAGGCTTTCACCCGAGTCAGCAACATCATCCACGATAAGCACCGCTTTGCCAGCTACAGCCACAGAAACACCCTGCGTTAAAACGGGCGCTTTCCGGGTTTCGGCAACGCCCACGTAAAACTCGACGCTTACGGTGCCCATGCCTGTTTCAAGAAGGTCTGCTAAAACTCGCGCTGGAACCCACCCGCCTCTCAAAACGGCGATTACGGCATCAGGTTTGAAGTTGCTTTTGCGGATTCTTTCCGCTTGACTAAGCAGCAGGGAGTAGATTTGATGCCACGCGGGCACTTCAAATTCAGCTTCGGCTTCCACAGACGTTTCCTCTTCCACAGGAGAAACGTGTTGAAAACTCAAGTTTAAACCTTAGCTTCAGCGCCTATGCCGTTTTGTGTGGTGTGGAGTTTTGGCAACCTATAATTACTCTGCTGCATATAGTTTCAAGTCGGTATTGCTTTGGGTAAAACTTTTAGAGGCAGAGCTAGACGTAGGGAGAGCGCTGATATTCTTATTGTGAACGCTGATGAGCTGCTGACTCTCGCAGAAGGCGGACAGGAACCAAGAACAGGCAAACAAATGCGGGAATTGGGAATTGTACGTGACGGCGCCGTAGCCATCAGAGAAGGCAGAATCGCGGCTACGGGGAAAACTCAAGAAGTTACCAAAGCGTTTAGAGCCGAATACGTGATTAACGCTAAGGGAAAACTGGTTCTTCCCGGCTTCGTGGACCCGCACACGCATCTGGTTTTTGCTGGTTCCCTCGAAGACGAGTTTCAACTGCGGGTGGAAGGCGCTTCACGCATGGAACTTCTCAGCGCAGGCGGTGGCATACTGAAAATAGTCAAGGAAACCCGCAGAGCAAGAACCGAAAAACTCGTAACCCTTGGCTTGGAAAGACTTGACTCAATGCTGGCGCATGGCACAACCACTATTGAAGCAAAAAGCGGGTACGGCTTAAACACAACGGATGAAGTGAAAATTTTAGAAGCTGCCAGACGCCTGAATCGGCTACACTGCGTGAACGTGGTTGTCACGTTTATGGGCGCCCACGCGGTTCCGCCTGAGTACAAGGGCAACCCAGAAGAGTACGTTACCTCACTTATCGAGGAGACAATCCCACAAGTTGTGGAGAAAGAATTAGCCGAGTTCTGCGATGTTTTCTGCGAAAGAAGAATCTTCAGCCTAGAACAGGCTAAACGCGTTCTGGTTAAGGGTAAGGCGCACGGGTTGAAGCCTAAGATTCACGCTGACAAAATGAGCATGCTAGGCGGAGCAGAAATTGCCGCGGATGTTGGCGCCGTCTCAGCTGAGCACTTACTGTTTTCCTCTGCGGGAGGCATCAAAGCTATGGCTGACAAGGGCGTCATCGCAGTTTTGCTTCCGGCCACTGCATTTAACCTGATGATGGGCAGATACGCTGACGCAAGGTTGATGATTGAATGCGGAGTGCCCGTGGCTTTAGGCACAGGATTCAGCGCGGACTGCTGGATGGAGAATCAACAGTTAGTCATAGCCATGGCTTGCCATTTGATGCACATGACGCCTGCGGAGGCAATTACAGCCGCAACGATTAACGCTGCGCATGCTGTTGACCGCGCTGGCGAAGTTGGCAGTTTAGAAGTGGGCAAGCGAGCTGATATTGCTGTTTTGAACGCGCCGAATCATAAGTTCTTAGGTTACCATTTCGGTGTGAATCTAGTTGACAAGGTAATAAAGAACGGAAGACTAGTTATTGACCGAGAAAAACAAGACGAGCCCGTGTTCATGAGCAAAACAGAATGACCGCGGCTATCGGGCACACTCTGCACAAACTCAGCTACGAAGCGCTCTCCACAGCGTCTAGAACACTAACCGTTGAGTTCACCCATCGCAGGTAGGCATTTAACGCTGCGCGCAGGGCTACTGTATCGCTGGCTTCAACCGTCAACACTAGAAACTGGGAAGCCCGGGTTAACGTCACTTTGGAACGTTTAGTGGCAGGTCGGTTAGCCTCAGGCAGCAACGCATTAAGGAGCACAGTTAGGCGTTTCTCGGAGGAAAACTGCAAGCGGACAGTAGCCTTTGCCTTCATTGCACTTATTGCCTCATTGTGTGATTAAGCGTTGTCTTTCTAAAATAGGTTACAGCATAAACAAACAAGAAACTGAAAAAAGAAAACAAAAAGAAGGAAAGGCTTACGCGGTTTCTTCTTCTGTTGCCACTGCCTTCGCGGCTTCTGCTGCTGTGGACACGCTTTTCGCTGCGCGTTTAGCTACGACGCCGAGCTTTGTGACAGGCGTGTATGCGCCGCCTGTGAAGGTGAAGTTGCATTTTTTGCATTTCCAGACGCCTACGCTTTCTCGCTTAACTCTTGCAAAGCCGCATTGAGGGCACCTATGAGGTTTCTTCAGCTCTGTAATCACTTTGATGTACCGTTTTCTAACCGTGGACCCGTAGCGTGTGCCTAAGCCCCGTGTTGGACCTACCTTCTTCATTTTAGCCATTTAGTTTACCACTCCATTTTTTTCCGCAGTTCCGCCGCTTTTGCTTTTGCCAGTTTTGCGGCTTCTGTAATCTGTTTCGGCGTGAAGTATCCTGAGCCGCCTTTCTGTGTGGCGCAGATGTTGCCGTCGTCGTTAAACGCCATCGAAAGTCGCGCATCCATTATTTGCTCTTCTTCCAGCCCTGGATCAACGAGTAACTTGTCGTTTATCTTTGCAATAGTTACTGTTATGGGATGGTTTTTCATCGGCAACGGCGTGTAGCCTGTTTTGATTTTCACTTCGCCGTCTTTGACTTCGTAATTGGGCATTTTTGTGTTAAGCAACGCAGCCACTGCAGCCAAAGCTGAAGCGTCTATCAGGTTTCCATCGTGGTTAAGCACGTAAACGTCAACGAAAACGACGAACACTTTCTTGCCTGATTCAATCACCAGTTTTGACGTGTCGATAGCTTTTGATTCTCTTATGCCCCTGTCCACTATGCGCGCTAGCTCAATTGAGTTTTCGTCTGGTGGCCCAGGCTCGAAAGCTGCTGAAGCTAAGGGTACAAGCTCCGCGTTTACAGTTTGCACACCCTCGTTTGGTGTGTCTGGAAACGGTTCGCCGGTTTCAATTTTTGTGCCAACCAGAACCTCGGTTTTTCCCATCAGCACTCTAGCGGAGCCTTCTGCCTTTTCGATTACGCCCTGCTCAACTTTGATTTCGCGGTAGGCGTCTAAGTCTCTGTCGTCGAGACGTTTTCCAGCGTCCAGCAACTGCCCGATTTGTCTCTGGCGTACACGGGTAACAAGCGTTGACATTACTCTTCAACCTCCTCCTTAACGTTCATGTACTTAGTTTTTAACGCTTCCTTCTGTAAAGCGTAAATCTTTTTACATCCTTCAATGGCCAAGTTCACTGCCTTCTCGAATTCGGCTGGCGCGAGGATGCCATCCATCTGCAGCAGGGTTACAGCTTCCAAGTTAGGCATGAAAGCCACAGGAACATCAGCAACGCCTACTTTGTCCTCGGTATCCATTAAGTCCAGAACTACTTTGTCGTCAACTTTGCCCGCTGCACACGCAACCACTAAGTCGCGCATGGGGATGCCCGCGTCTGCTATGGCTAAGGCAGCAGCCGTTATGCTTGCACATCGTGTTCCGCCGTCAGCTTGCAAAACTTCAATGAACACGTCAATGCCTGACCGTGGGTAATATTCCACGAACACTGCGGGTTCAAGAGATTCGCGGATGACTTTTGAAAGTTCAACTTCTCTTCTTGACGGCGCTGGTGACTTGCGTTCTTGCACTGAGAAAGGCGCCATGTGATAACGGCATCGCAGTACCATGCGGTCTGGAAGCGACAGGTGCTTCGGATGCATTTCTTTTGGACCGTACACTCCTACTAGAATCTTGTTTTTTCCATGTTCGATGTATGCTGAACCGTCAGCGTTTGACAGAACGCCGACTTCAAGCTTTACTGGCCTTAACTCGTCGATTTTTCTTCCGTCCAGCCTTAAGCCTTTTTTGTCGATTAATTTTTCTGGTTTTTCACTCATTTCTTGTTTTCCTCCCGTTTTGATTTTTCTTCTTTAAGCAATTGGGTGATGCGATCTGTTAGACCGCTTGTGTGGGATTCCTCATCGATTTTTCGAATCGCCATCATGGCGAGGTCTTCGTCTTCTGGGGTTTTTCCAGTGACTAAGATGACTCCGTTGAGTCCCAAAATTATTTGGCAGCCTGTTTCCTGTTTTATCATTGAGATCATAGAGCCTTTTCTGCCGATTATTCGGGGAATCTTCGTCGGCGTTACTTTCGTTATCTGCCCACGGGTTATTTTTCCTAATCCGGGCTCGCCGACCGTCAGCTGCGGGTCATGGGCTCTGTCGTATGACGCGATTTTGGCAACTATCAAGTCGCCTGCGTTGAGGACCTGTGATAACTCGTCGTTTTGCGGTTTGAAAGGTCTGCTTAGAACGTCTGAAGCTCTCAAGAGAGCTGTGTAGGGTGCTTTGATGTCTATTGTCCAGCCGTTGAATCCGACTTCCATGACTGTGCCTATGACCATGTCGCCTACTTTGGGAAAATAAAACGCCCTTAAAGCGACGAGATTCACGTTTTTGTTGTCGCAGTCTACGAGTCCGATTCGCGAGGCGTAAATTTTGTTTCCTTCCATGTAAGTGTTTTCGCCTGCTACGTATTCGCCTTCCGCAAGCAATTCTCCGGGTGTTACAAGCTGCTTCTTTTCGAAGAATGTTGGCATAATTTCATCTAACCTCCGTTTTGGTTCATTTTTCTTTTAGGTTACTATTTTTGCTTCTCCACTTCCCTTTGTGACGTCTCCAAGTTTATTCAGAAACGAAGCGTAAGAGCCAGCTGGCATTTCCACTATGCCATACCATGAGCCGTCAGCGCGCCATTCTTCCTTTTTTATGGCTCCGAAGCTTTTGACTGAGCCGTAAGCCCGCACTGAGTATGCGGCAGGTATGTGGACGCCTACGGATATTTGCTCTATTTTCAAGGGCAGAATTGGGCGTAGGAGCTTCACTATGTCTTTGGCTTGTTCCTCCAAAGGCTTGTACGGGTCTATTGGATAATGGATTTGCGCCATAGCGTTTTCTATTCGCAGCGGCGGATGGGGCAGGTTGGTTTTCGGGTCAACTGCCTGTCGTGATATGAAATCTATTATTTGCCGGCGTTTGTCGTCTACCATTTTGCGCCTTTGTTCTGTGGTAAGCTGAAGGGTGCCTTTTTTGAGGATGACTTCGGCGATTTTCAGCGCATCTGTTGTTCCGAAAGCTTTGCGCATATTTTCCTCTGAGACGCGTGTGCCTTTGTTGGCGTCTGAAAAAATGGTGTCAGCGGCGAGAACTTCGGTTAGTCCCGCGATTTTCCCGTTACAGTAGTCTAGAGCCTTCTCGGATTTAACTAAAACCTCAAAATGCTCGTTATCTTTCGTTAAACGTGCAACGGTGTACTTCTCACTCATTAAGTTTTCACGTGCTCGAACCCAGCTCTTTGATATAGCCTTCTGCTTTTTCGTCGGTCAACATGTCCAGTTTCTTTGTGGCTGTGGGGATGACCGCGATTTTTATTCTGGGCGGCAATTGTCTAGCTTCTAACGCTTTCACCAAGCATTTTACCGCGAGTTTTGTGGTTTCTTCTAGGCTCATGTCTTCGCGGTACTCGTCCTTCAATATTGCCAGCACTGTTTCTCTTCCAGCGCCTAAAGCTGTGGCTTTATAGC
>CAZYUQ010000049.1:0-10114 GCA_964650565.1 uncultured Candidatus Bathyarchaeia archaeon
GTACATGGGCAGGCATCTTGGAGAAGCAACGGTTCAGGCTTACTTGGACCTGCAGGGAATAAAAGCAACCCCTGAGCAGGTGGCTGAAATTGCCAGAAGAATGAGAAGAAGCCAAGAAAGATTAGACAAAGGTGAAATGATGATTACATTCTATGAAATCAAAAAGTTGCTACGGCAACTGCGAAAAGGACTGCTGGAAGAGGAACTCAAGCAAATAATCAGGCAGGTCACAAAACAAAAGCCAGTAAAAGGTTGAAGATACAGCCTTTTCTAAAATTGTACGCCTTACTCGGCAAACACTTGGGACAACAACAGAGACAGCAGCTACTGCAGTTTGGTACTGTTCTTTATGTTGTGTCTTCCAAGAACCTTTTTTAAAGCTATTGAATTAAAGTATTAAATCAGCCAAAAAATGGAGAGTAGAAAACAATTAAAAGAGCCCTCTTCGTGGCCTTCTGCATAATCGCGTTGTGCATTTTATTGGCAGTACCGTTGCTGCTGCACCCAGAACCCGCACCAACACCAGAACCAACACCCGCACCAACACCAGAACCGAAACCAAGCGGCTTACAGTCCGCAATCGCGAACGCAATCGCCTTCTTCGCGGATTCGCGCGAGCCGAACGACGCGTACGCCCTGCTATTGCTCGATGTGATTCACCGTCGCTTTGAAATTGCGGAATTCGCCGATTCCTTGCAACGCTACGACCAGATAATGGCTGAGCGTCCGGACCAAGCGCCTCTGATGCGCTTGTTTCGTCGCATCGCTGATCACGACAACCCACTGCAATATAGTGATTTGGAGGCGGTGGTAGAAGACATAGACCTTGTAACAGTCCCCGCCCTCTATTGCGATCAACTGGGTCTACTCAACAATTATCCATCTACGCTCAATAGAGCGACGAGAGTCGGGGATTACATGCTGACGCACGCGCTACTGGCCTGCATCTGGATTCGGGAAAACGGCTGTGAAGTACCACTGTCCGAAGAATCCGTCGAAAACATGTACAGTGCCAACGCTGCGCTGATCAACGACGACCCAGTGGTGGACGACCTCGAGCTTGAGGCCGCGACGTTTCTCTACTTGGCGGGACAGAGTGCACTGGTCAACCACGCCTTTGTCGAGCGCGTCATCGCCGTCCAGAATAACGACGGGGGCTGGTTGCGTTCTAGCGATACGCCGGGCGACTCGCACTGGCACACCACGGCTTTGGCGCTCTTGCTCTTGCTGCATGTAGAATATCCCTCCGACTCGTATCCGCCGATGCTCGCTCCTCCGACGCCGTGAGAAGGTGTTGACGACGAACCCGGACCGATGGTTTAATCCCATTATATTTTGAGCTATTCACTCAACAGGAAAGGGGAAAAGTCGCGGGAGACATCGCCACCGTTTGTGTCGTATAGGCTTATCTCCTAGAGGGAGAGAGTATTCATATGTTTCACGTAGAGAAAATGAAAGCTGACGATTTTCCTTTCGCGGTTCAGCTTGCCAACACAATGAATTGGAATATGGCAATAGAGGATTTTGAGTTCATGATGAAGCTTGAGCCTCAAGGCAGCTTTGTTCTGTTTCATGGCTCCGAGCGCTTAGGCATATGCACAAGCGTCAGTTTTGGGAGAGTCGGATGGTGCGGCAACTTTATAGTTAAAGAAGATGTCAGAGGAGAAGGCGCTGGAAGCCTTCTGATAAAGCATGCAATAGAGTACCTGAAGAACAAGGGTGTGGAGACAGTTGGGCTTTATGCTTACCCGCACCTAGTCAGATTTTATGAGAGTTTTGGTTTTGAACCTGACATCGACTTTTTGGTTTTGCAAGGAAAAGCTGGTCTCCTCCCAACTGAAGGCGCTGTACGGAAGGCAAAGCAGCAGGATGCACCCGAAGTAATAGACTTTGACAGCCAATGTTTTGGAGCTAACAGAAAGAAGTTGTTAGAGCCTATACTTCTTGACACTGGCAATTTGTGTTATATCGCGACTGAGAACGAGGAGATTGCAGGTTATGTTGCCGCGAAGGTTTATGGCACAATGGCGGAAGTGGGACCGCTAATATGCCATGCGAACCACGTTGAAGCAGCTGCAGTACTCCTCAAAACCATCTTGAGCAGGTTAAACGGTCTCGCCGTTTCCATGTGCATACCAAAAAAAGAGGCTGCGCTGCTCAACATGCTATCAAATGCGGGGTTCAGAGAAGACTTTCCCGTAGCGCGAATGTTTTTAGGTCCCGCTGTCGCTAAAAACTGCATATACACGGCAGAATCTTTGGAAAGAGGATGACGCTAAATGCCTAATGATTTGTGCCGCATGCTCACGGAAGATTTCCTTAAAAGCTCAGGTTCATGCGTGAAAACCATCGTTGAAAAGCTCAAGGACTTCAAGGAGGAGGAAAGACAGCGTAAACCAGTATCCTTGTTTCGATTCAAAAACGGCCAGAAAGTTAACCAGAGTTTTGAAGGAAATAATTTCTTTCTGAGAGGTTCATTGGAGTATTCAAATCCGCAGTTAACGTTGGAGGAGGTTCAAGGAATAATAGGCGCTCGCATGCTCGAAACCTGCGGAAACTACTTTCACAATTACGGCTTGCGTGAGCCAGATGCCAATGACATCTCCGAAATATGCAAAACGCTGAAAAAGCCGTCTGAAGGACCTATCATCGCGTTTCTGCTGAACACTGACGATATAGAGCCAGACAGGTACTCCATGAACCCCCTGAAAGAATCAATCGTAGCCAGCGGTCAAAGCGCGTTTCCCGCAGCCTACGTCAAAACGGAAAGGCTCCAGATAGACCAACAGTTCATTGGCAAGTACGAAGGAAATCTAATCTGCAACAGCGAAGTAGAACTTATTAACCGTCAACTTGAAAACGCCAAAGGCTCATACGTGGATTTTGTGGATTCGGTGAAATATGCGCAGATGGAGGAAACCTCAGAAACCTTTGGAATAGATTTAGGACTTTATGCGTTGCGCATGCCTATAGCAACATTGCAGGCTGAAACAAAGGACGATTTGTTGCATCATATAATTAGCGAGACCCACAGGAACTACGAGTCAATTAGCCAAGCGTACAGCTGCATGCGAAGAAGCATGACAAAACGAACAACGTTGTTGACTGTGCCGCACTCGAAGAAGGGTTATGGTTCCAAGCGCGCCGCTCGAGGCAAGCTGCATTTTGAAGACACAAAACTGAAAAGCGTTAGCGTCAAATACCGAACCACGCGGCTTTATCCGAACGAGATCCACCCGGAAGATGTTAGCATCGCAAAGGGTGAAGATGATTTTACTGTGGCAGGAGAAAAACTTGCTGATTACAGCTTCTCGGAAACGCCTTCGTCGCCGCAGTTTTTCCTTTACTCGTTGGGGTCGCCTGAAAACGCGGTTCTATGGCATGGCATTGGAGCTTTTGCAGCGCCGGAACTGTTGCGAAGCTACATGTCTGTCCGCGAAGTCTGCAGAAGAGGACAGCTAATTAGGGATTTACACGAGAAATACGGCGTGATAACGGATGCCCCATTACAGTTTAACCTTGTACCCGACAACATGTGGGTTCACCCTGTGCACCGCAACATCGACGCCAGTATAGACTGCGTAGAAAACCCCGCAGACTTGGCTCGCAGAGGCATGAAACTTGAAAACCTTTCAACCTTCAAATAGGAGCGGCTAGCGACCGTGGACTGGCTAGAATACCTCGTGTTCAGAACAATGCGTTTGTTCAGAAGACTGCCCTTGAATAGGATACCGCTTTTGGGCACCTCAACACGCAGTTTTGCGGATTACTTTAAGGATTTTGACAAGGTGGAAGCGGTGAGAGGGATTTTTGGTGAAAGAACAGAAGAGGTCCTCCGCAACCTCAAGGTTGACTTCACATGGTTCGGCGGCTACATGTATGTTAACAGCTCCAACGGACATCTTGTGGTAAGCGCACCTTACTTGAACAGCGGTGATAAAGTTGACATCTACTTGGATGTAATTCATGAGCTATGTCATGTTAGACAGCTAATGGAAGGAAAGGAACTCTTTGAAAGCCAATACAGCTATGTTGAAAGACCTACGGAAGTCGAAGCTTACCGTTACACGGTTCAAGAAGCGAAGCGAATTGGACTCAGCGACGAGAGAATCTGCCAGTACCTAAAAACCGAATGGGTAAGCGATAGTGACTTGAAACGTCTGGCGAAAGCCGTAAACATCACATGCCAATAGCACAAAATGTTATGCGACCGCTGATAACGCTTCACGATAAACTTGAAGCATTCTTTGAGCACAAATATCCCAAGAAAAATCATTCGAAACAAACTCGCGACCCTTAACCCCCATTTTCTCTCTCAAAGACCAACTTGACAGAAGTTTCAGAATTGCGTCCGCTAATTCGCGGCTATCTGGCTTAACCAACAACCCCGTCTCTTTGTCCACCATGGCTTCACTGACCCCGCCCACGTCGAAGGCAACAACCGGCTTAGCAGTTGCCTGCGCCTCTAACAACGCTATGCCTTGACCCTCCTGGATTGATGGAAGAGCGAAAACATCAGCACAATTGTATAAAGTTGGAAGCACGTTCTCGTTTACGTCGCCTAGGAAAACAAAGTTGCCTGAAAGGTTTATTTCTTCCAAATAAGCCCGAAGATGATTCTTGAGAGGCCCGTCTCCAACAATCACAAAAATAGTTTCCTTAAATTCTTTAACAATATGTTTGGCGGCTTCAATTAGGAAAGGCAAGCCTTTTCGAGGTATTAATCTGCCAACAAAAAGCACGCAGAGCTTGCTGTCTATTCCAATTTGGCGCTTGATTTTCTCGCAGCTTTCGGAAGGCTTGAATCTTTGAAGGTCAACGCCGTTTGGCACTATTCTTATCTTTGCTTTATCAGCATCATAAAATTGAACTGTTTTCTCAGACGAGTATTTGCTTACTGTTACTATCAGCGTCGCGTTTTTAGCTGATTCTCCTTCTAGCTTTGAAAGTTGCCACATAATGCGGTTCGCAAGCTTTGCCCGAAATGTAGGAAAACCACTTTGGAGCGACTGCACATATTCATCAGCGAGAACACCGTGAATTGTCTGTACAAACGGCTTCTTGATATTTCGCTTTTTGAGAGCCCGCAAAAACCCGTAGCCGCTAACGGTGTGAGCCTCATAAACATCAGCCTTAATCGCGTCCACCGCACCTGAAAGAGTCCTGTTGAAAAACCAGTTGTCCACTGGAAAAAGCGCGTCCGTAGAAAAGCACGGAACAAAGGTTACCCCGTTAACTGAGGCAGGTTTTCTGAAGCCCGCTTTAGTGCCACTGTAAACTGTCGTGCCAACTTCATTGCGAAATTTCTTGGTCGTCTCAACGATGCGGCGCTCCACACCTCCGAAGTACAAATGTGGCGGTTGCGTGTTGAAAACGGCTAAGCTTAACTTTTTCATTTATGGTACCTCTGAATGGCGGCGACAGGTTTGATTATTAACGATGATTTCTTTACAGATTACGCGCTCATAAGGGTTTGCTGAGGCTCTGGACACGCAAGAACAAAGGAGAAAAGATGAAAAACAATCAACTAACATTACATTTCTTTAACGCTGGGTTCGAAAACCTTGAGTGCTACGAGCACCGCGAAGGGTACAGCTGAAGCAGCCAGCAAAAGGAAAGGCAACTGAGGCGACACAAACGCGTAAAGAAAACCAACTAAAACCTGCAACAACGCTTGAGAAATGTACATGAAGAACTGGATGCATCCAGTAGCTGTGCCTCTCAGGTTTCTAGGAATCATGTCGCCCATCAGCACCTGATAGCTGTTCAGCTGCAGCGTGTTGCCCAACCCATAAAAAAAGAAAGCTAGCAAGAGCATGTTGAAGTCGGCGTTAACGAAGAGAATCATGCCTGGAATGTACAGCAGATAACCCATTATCAAGAAGCGTTTCCTACCGAAGATGTCCATGCTTAATCCCGCTAAGATTACGGGAATGGCGATTGTCAAGTACATGAAAGCTATAACCAGCGCCCACTGCGACTCGGTTATGTTCAGAACAGAAGTGGCGTAAACAACAAAATAGGTGTAGCAGCTAACTACTATTCCGTTTATGCCTATAGTTGATAGAAAAAGGTAGAACGCTGATTTCGAAAGTTTGCGCCAGACGCCTATGCTTTCCTTCACGGATTTCGGGTATTCCCGTAGCGCTTCCACAATTTTGGGGCGGCTGTCGGCATCGGTAGGCGGTAAGGTCTCTTTGAGCTTCAGCCGTAACGTTGCAGTTGCGAAGTAAGCCAGCAGAAGAATAGTGTAAGCCACGCGCATGCCTAAGTCGAAATTAAACGTCAAAATCAAATATTGAGCGATAAGTGGAGCGGGCAAAAGTACGAGGTTCGCTACAGTTAACTGGAAACTGTATCCTGCGCCTCTGTTTTCAGGCGGCAACGAATCAAGAACTATAGCGATTAAAGCAGGGGCATAAATGGCGCATATGCTCTGAATAATCATGCCTAACATTATGAACGGCCATGAAGGCGCAAAAATGAAAAAGAAAGTGCCGAACGCCAAGCCGTAGGTCATGGTGGTTACGAGCCATCTTCTGCCATGCTTGTCCGCTAAGTAGCCGCCTGGGAACTGAACGAGCGCGATGGCAATGGAACCTGCGAAGCCGATTATAGATAGCAGGAACTCGTCGGCGCCTAGGCTGAGGTAGTAGAGGCTGGCGTAGGTTTGTGGGATGGGGATTGCGGCGTACATTATCACCCAGCTCAGGGTCAAAATTAAGAAGTTGCCTCTAAGCATGGCGGATTTGCCGCGGAAAAGCGAAGACAGTTTCATTATTTAAAAGCAATCTGATAATCCATTATTTATAATTGACAGTTAAGAAGGCGTTTTTGCTAAGGTGGATGGTTGATTGCTGTCCCGCAATTCTTAAATCGCCCTTGCTCAGAGCATATAGCTGATTGTTGATGCCAGCCCATTCAGAAGGCGCCTACAAGCTTAGAGTTCTGAAAGTTTCTGCCGTTGCAATAGCAACCGTGGTGCTTGTGGAAGTTGTCTTGGGCTTGGTCGTGGACAGTTTAGCAATTCTCAGCGACGGCTTGCACGCGTTGCTTGACGTTATAACAAGCGTTATGCTTTTTGTGGCGACTAAACAGGCGCTTAAGCCGCCGGATGAGGAGCACACTTATGGGCACGAGAAGTTTGAACCTATAGGCGGGTTGGCAGGCGGTATCGTGCTTATAGGCGTCGGCGTTCTCGTGATTTATGAAGCTGTCTCGAAGCTGATGCAGGGCGGAGGCGTGAACACTGGCTTGGGGCTTGCTGGGTTCTTTGCTGTAGGCTACACTTTCTGCGTAGACATTTTCAGAATGTTCATTTTTAGAAAAGCAACGGGTAGCGAAAGCACCACGGTTAAAGCAGGTTTTTACCATGCTCTAGCCGACTTGAGTTCAACAGGGATTGCTTTTCTCGGGTTCGGCTTAGCCACTGTCGGGTTCTATCAGGGCGATTCGCTATCTTCTATCGTGCTTGGCGTTCTGCTCAGCTACATGAGCGTCAAACTCGTCAAAAGCAGCATAATAGAGTTAAGCGACACGGCGTCGAAAGAGCTTGTTCAAAAAACCAGAAAAGTGGTACTCGGCCATGATGGAGTTCTTGATTGCCTAAACCTGAAAGTGAGGAAGGTGGGCTCGAAAATCTTCGCTGAATGCGCGGTGCAGGTTTCAAGTTTGATGAGTTTGGAGGAGGCGCATGCTTTGGCTTCGGATATTGAGGAGAGGTTGGCGGAGACCTTTGGAAGTGTTGATGCGACAATTCACATTGAGCCAGCGGAAGAAGAAACCAAAGTGGAGCAGCTTGTGGAGACGTTGGCAACAGTGGAAGGCGTAAAAGAGGTGCATGACATTGTGACTGTTTATGCAAGTGGCAAACTCTACATCACGTTGCACGCGTACGTCGACCCAAATCTGTCGGTGGAAGAAGCGCATGCAATCGCGGAGAAAATCGAGAACAGAATGCACGCGGGGATAAAGCAGCTTGAAAACGTGACGGTGCATGTGGAGCCTTACGGCGTGGAAGTTCACGCGGCGGAAATAGAAGAGAATGCGCTGAGGAAGATAATTCAAAAAGTGGCAAAGGGTATTGAACGAAACTTGTATGTCAAGAGAATAGTAACTTACGTGGCTGAGGGTAAACGGTACATTAACTTGGATTGCTGTTTTAAAAAGCAGGTTTCAATAACAGAAGCACACGAGATTGCGTCGCGGATTGAGGAAGAAATAAAAGAGCGATTTATAGGCGCTGTGGTGACAGTTCACATGGAGCCCGACTCCGTGTAAAGCTTATAGAAATTTTTAGAATAAAAAATGAGGAGAATGCGCTTATTAGCTGAGATCTACTTCAGCTATGAGCGCCAAGTTTTCTAGATTGTTTAGCTGCACTTTCGAGTTGGACACCGTGTAAAGCGTGTTGCCAATGTAAAGCGCCCTGTTCACCTGCTGACCGTAAGCGAATCCGTAGTAGTATGACGAACTTGTCGCGTTTTCTGCGTGTGTGATACCTCCTCTAAGTGTAAAACCGTCTGTCAACGTCAGTTTGAAAACGTATGCACCTTGCCAGTAGCCTCCTTGCATGTAGGGTTCTCTTCCGCTTGAGTCCACTACACCATAGTTGGTTATCGAAATCGGAATAACTAGCAACTCCTTTTGCTTGTCGAACAGGAACGCCTTCGGTTCATACAGCGCTTCTGAATCTGTCCAGTCGCCTTCAACGATGTATTTCGCTATTTCCGTTGGTGCGTTGACGTTTGTGACATCGAATAATGACAGCTTCACCGTGTTGTTCTCTTTGCCTAAGCCGATCACGTGGTTCTCATCGAAGGGATGCAGGTAACTCGAGTATCCTGGAATCTTCAGTTCACCTGCGACCTTGGGTTCGGCTGGATTGCTCAAATCAATTATGAAGAATGGGTCTATTTGTCTGAACGTAACGATGTAGCCTTTGTCGCCCATGAACCTGACAGAGTATATGCGCTCACCCTCGGCTAGGTTTTCCAGTTTTCCCACAAGCGACAGGTTCATGTTTAGCACGTAAACGTTGTTCATCTGCGTTGTTTCTTTCTGCCAAGTCGTGGCTACCCTGAAATGTCCGTTGTACTCGTCCATGGAGTACTGGTTGAGAACGTAACCTGGCACGCTGCCTTCAGCTATTTTATCGGATAAAATACTACCGTTCACGCTTATCCTGTAGATTGACGTGTACTGTCCTTCGTTCCACGTTGAGTTTTGGTATGTCACGTAGATGTTGTCCATGGAAACGTACATGGTGCTGGCGCCGCCCATCAACACCGTCATGTTAGTTGGCTCTTGCGCGTCATCTAGTATGTTAAGCCCGATGAATGTAGTGAAAGTGAAGTAATTGTCCACCGTATCAGAGTAGTAAATTCTTTCTGGTGCAATTTCGGAGGCTTTTGCATTCTGGTAAACTTGGGGAAGAATAACCGCATCTTCTAATATGTATGCAGGTTGGCTGACAACAGCGTACACGTAGTTGCCAATCATTCTGGAGTTGAAGTAGCTGCCGCTAAGGGTAAGGTTCCGCGCGAGCACAGGGCTAGCTTTCTCAGAAACATCATAAACGCTCAAGAACGTGTTAACACTGCTGTAGTAGGGATAGATCATTATGTGTGGGGACTCCTCTGTTTCCTCATAAGCGTAGAGTTGGTATTGGCTGCCGATGACTACAAGTTTGCTGCTGTCTTGGCTTAGGAACAAGCCTGCCACATACGTGTTGTTGCCGAGAGCTATCTTAGCGATTACTCGCGAATCTTGTGGGTCCGCCTTCAGGATGTACACGTTGTTTTGGCTTGCTGAATAATAGGCGTTGTTGGTTGCAATGTAGATGTATTTGCCGTCTGTTTTCACTATGTCGGCTTCGTCAACTCCTTCAACCTGAATATTTGTTGTTGAATAGGAGTTAATGGAGTAGTCTCCTGATTCACCTGTCGCGGTAGGAGCTGGACTGTCTAGTGCTTCACGTGCAGACCCGAAGAACTGGGAGTCCAAAGGACCACCACCATAATAAGTGGAGCCATCTTGGGTATTAGCGGCTAAGAAGTTTTTGAGTTCATCATATGACGTGAAGGTTTTCATTGACGAAGTTTCTGGCAACGTG
>CAZYUQ010000050.1:0-10075 GCA_964650565.1 uncultured Candidatus Bathyarchaeia archaeon
GCAGTTGGGAGCACGCCCAGAAAGTGTTAGCGAAACAGGTAAGGGGGACATCCCGTTGCTTGCCCATTTTGATAGCGGGCAACCCTATCAACTTTGGCAAAGCCACAAAACTAACTACGGTAGAAGCTTTGGCTGCTGCGCTTTACATTGCAGGCTTTGAGCAGGAGGCTGCGGATTTGCTGGCTATTTTCACGTGGGGACATACGTTCTTAGAATTGAATGCTGATTTGCTTGAGCGTTATGCGGCGGCGCAGGACAGCGCGGAGATTATAAAGATTCAAGCTGAAATTCGTGGAAGCAACGGTAGCTCTTAGTGTGTTCTGAGTGTGTTTGGTTGATGCTTCCGTATACAGATTTGTGAATAAGCCTGAAAACAGGTGCTCCCAGCAACTTTTCAGGCAGAGTAAGAGACGTGTTACTGTCTACTTTCCGAACACTGGCACTCTAAGCAGATTCTGCTTTACCAAGCATTCTCAGCCATATGCACAAAATTATGCATAAACCGCCTTGACAGCTCACCTAAAAAACGGCTTTCCGTTAAACCTATTTTAGCAAATTAGTCTTAAATAGCGCTTATTTTATGGCAGAAACCGTCTTAGTACTTGGTACGTAATCGAAACAAAACACGCGAAAAACACACCTAGTTTTTTGCAGCGACACAAAACTCAAAAAGCTGCGAAAACGCCTTAAACAGCTAAAAAACCCCGTTTTGCCCTTTTCAGCTTGGCAGTTAGGGCTTATCCATGGAGATAACCGTGACCTCATATAAAGACCGTCGAAAATCTCCATACCAAGCACACCGGGGTACTTTTCGAAGTTACTTCGAGCCTGAACGCCGTTTTCACAGTTGCTGTCCCGCTTCTGCCTGACTGGTGCTTGCGAAAAAACTCTGCAGCTGCCCAAACCTGGTTTGTAAGTTGTGCCGCAACAATTTTTGCTCGTGTGACTGCGTAAGGTGTCGTTGGTTGCTTGTTTGCAGTGCAGCTTGTTAACGGCAAGTTGGTTTGTGCCGGCTGTTATGTGTTGCTGTGCAGTTAGGTTGTTGACGAGTTTGGCGCTGAGCAGTGGTGGCGGTGGTGAAAAACGTGTTTTGGGGATGCTTTCGTATACCGCGTGGATATTGCAGGGTCTGTGTTTTCGTGTCACGGTTGTTTTTGAGCGAAAAATTGTGGTGGAGAGGGGGCTGATTCTGGCTTGTTTTTTCTAAGAGTGTGGTTTGGTTGCGCTTGGTATAGGCTAAACAACGCATAGTTTTAAGATGGTGACGTTGAGTTTTTCGGCATAGGTGATTATAGTTATATAGGTATTACTTAAAACGATTATACATCACCAATGTTCTCCAGACGCAAGCAGCACAAAACCGCGTATACAAAAGCATAAACGAGACTTGCATTTTTGGCGTGCAGGCAATAGTTTTATTTTCAGCCGTTAACCACAAGTGACTAAGCAGTTGCTGAGGGAAACACGTGGTTAAGGAAAGTGACAGGATCAGACTTCGGCGGTGGCGCAAAAGAGGCTTCTACAGCGAGAACGTGCTCGTGAAGCTTCTGCAGAAAAACGGATACAACGCCGTGCGAATCCCAGTCAGCAACCCCAGCTTGAGCCCCCTGCCCGACCTCATGGCGCGCAAAGGATTGCACAGTTTTGCGTTTGAAGTCAAAAACTCCAGTTACTACGCGTATTTTCCCAAGCAGCAAATTGACAAGCTCTTCAGGTTTCTCAACGAGCTTGTGCCTGGCGACACGGAGTATAAGCACGCGGTTATCGCAGCGCATTTGGGCAAGAAGTGGTTGTTCAAGGAAGTCAGTTGGGCAGATTGGGAAAAAGACAAGCTTCCAGATAAACTCCGGATTCTTAAACGTGACCGCGGAAACTTCAATATAGAAAAAAGCTACTGATTATTGTGGTAAGGAATTGTACCTCAACAATTAATAATCAAGCCTATGCTTAGGTGGTTAACAGGGCGAGGCGTATGGCAAACGGTGAATTCGCGGTTTCAGCCCGTTCCTTATGCAAGGCTTATGCGATGGGTGAGGCGGCAGTTGCGGTTCTGAAAGACGTAAACTTTGATGTTGCCGCGGGCAAGTTCGTGGTGGTTTGTGGTCCTTCAGGCGCGGGAAAAACCACTTTACTGAACATCATCAGCGGAATTGACCAGCCTTCCAGCGGGGACATAACGGTTTTCGGCGAGGCTTTGGTGGATAAGAATGAGGATTTTTTGGCTGAGTTCCGCTGTAGAGAGGTGGGGTTTGTTTTTCAGGCTTACAATTTAGTTTCCACTTTGACGGTGGCTGAGAACGTGGCGTTTCCCATGGAGTGGCAACGGAAGCCGACCGAGGAGATTGAGGCGCGCGTCACAAAGTTGCTGGACATTGTGGGTTTGCAGCACCGGGCGAATCATTTTCCCGCTCAGTTAAGCGGCGGTGAACAGCAGCGCGTGGCGTTTGCGCGTGCTTTGGCGAATAACCCGCGGTTGCTGCTTGCGGATGAGCCTACGGGGAACTTGGATGCTGAGAACGGCGGCAAGATTATTCAGATACTGCGGATGTTAAAAGCTGAGGGTAAAACGGTTATCGTTGCTACTCATGACGCGCAGATAACGCGGTTTGCAGACCAGAAGTTGATTTTGGAAGAATGGGCGATTGGCGGGTAAAGATGACTGAAACTTTTTTTGCAGCCAATGATCTTCTGCGCAGGAAATTTCAGACAAGTTTGACCGTAATTACTTTGACGCTGAGTGTTGCCTCTACGCTTTTTCTGTTGCTTTACGGCGACAGAATAGGCTTTGGCATTACAACGGTGACAAAGGAAACGTTAACCTACAGTTTATCGGTGATTTTTTCGCAGTTTTCACTCTTTTTAGCCATTCTTATATTCGCTGTAGGAGCAGTAATAACGTCATTCATTGTTTTTTTAATGATGAAGCAGCGGACACAAGATTTTGGATTAATCAAAGCAGCTGGATGCCCCAATAGTCTGGTCTTCGGATACTTCATGACGGAACTCTTAATTGTTGCCGTTACAAGCTGCGTTTTAGGTGTAGTGTTGGGGTTTGCAGCGGATTTTGCGGTTGCTAACGTTTTTAGCTTTCAAGCTTATCAAAAGCCTCCAAACTTGTGGTTTGTGCCTTTGGTTTTCGGCGTCTTTTTGTTTCTCGCGGTTTTTTTCGGAGCAAAGCCCCTTGTTAGTGCTGCTAAGCTGTCGCCGATAAAGGCGTTGTCGTCTGTTCAGTATTTTGGGACAGAAAGTGAAAGCAAGTTTAAACCTTTGTCGAGACTGGGGCTGACTCTGAGGCTTTCTTCGAGAAGTTTGTTCCGTCGGCAAGCATCCAGCGTTCGAATTGTCGTTTTGCTCTCGGCAGTTTTTGTGTTGCTTACCGTGTCAATTTGCGGAGGCATAGTTGCTGACGGCACCACCAAGTCCTGGGTTGAAAGTGCAGTTGGAAAAGATGTTGTTGCCGTAGCCCACAGCAGCGTCTGCGCTCAATATGAACTGTTGCTGTCAAAGTTTTCTGGAGGCGTAGAAAATGCTGATTTTGATTATCAGGATGAAAGGTTTGCGGTGCCTGAAAGTATTTTGCAGCAGTTGAACATAACACCTGAAATAGAGCGTGTTGATGAGCGTTTGGTTCTGGAGGAGACTGTTCGAGAAATGAGCGGGTACAAGATTGACCCCGAAACGTTACAAACTCACCCAGTTGGCGATAATCGCACAGGGCAGTCGATAGTGGTTGGTGTTGACCCAGAAAAGGCCTTGACTAGTGGCTTCATGGAAGGCTATTCTTTGAATTCAAGTGATAAACAAGAGGCGGTTATCGGTGACAGCTTAGCACAAGCGTTATACTCGCCTGATTTGTCGGTTGACCCTCAAATTGAGCTCTCTGATCCTCTGCTTCAAAACATGATAGTGCGGGAAAAAATTTTTGACATCATAGGTGTTTCTGTAGAGCCACTGAACAATGGCAACGTCACATATATTCCTCTTAAACAACTCCAGAATGTAACGGGTATTTCTTACGTCAATATTGTTTTAGTGAAATTTGCTTCGGATGGTGACCGCGCAGCCGCTGTGGCGCAGTTAAGAGATAAAATTCAAAGCATAAACGCGGAATTCACCGTTGTTGACCTTAATGAAGTATTGCGGGAGAACGTGGCGTTTCTAGGGTCATTTTGGTCTATGATTTTGTTTTTGCCCTTATTCAGTTTGACATCGGCAACCTTATGCTTAATCGCGTACATGATGCTTGCTGTGAACGAGCAAAAGCATGAATTTGCGGTTTTGCGCGCTGTCGGAGCTAAACCAAAGACTGTTACAAGTATTCTCGCGGTTCAAAGTCTGCTTGTCCTGCTTTCAAGCTGTGCTACAGGTGTTTCGCTTGGCGTAATTACCACACTGATGATTTTGATGCCGCAGCCAGTGGTGACGACTTTTACAGTTTTGGAAGTTGCAGGCTGGCTTTTCGCCGCTTTGGCAGGCATGTTCCTGCTAAGTCTCTACCCTGCTGTGAAGTTTGCTAGGACGCCGCTTCTAAAAATCATGACGTAAATGACTAAATTCCTTCAGGAAATACTTCAATTCTTCAGTGTAGGCGGGCACTTGACTTAAGAAGTCCTGCAGCTGCAGCACGGGGACTATGGGAACCTTGTCGTAAAATTTGAAGCTGACCGGCATAAGCGTCAATATAACTGGAACAAACTTGGCTCTGTCCCACTTAGCGCATTCAAGCCCAAGAGACACATTCGGCAATGCATCTGCTAGTGCGCGTGTACGTTCCACTTGGGCTTCGGTGATGCGCCGCACTGCAGATGGAGCAGTTCCGCGTCGCCAGTGCTTGCAGTCTATGCAGATGGCTAGGGGCTTGCGGCAGCCAACTATGTCTATCTCCCATTTCCGCGCTGTATGCTTGAAGCGCACGTTTTTGGCTGCAATGTAGCCGTTTCGTTCCAGTGCAACAGCGGCTATGTCCTCGAATTCCTGCCAACTGAGCAGGTTGCTGACGTACTCCACATCAGCGCCCATGCCTATGGCTTTGACAGCTAGTTTGAGGCGGCTGTAACCGTCTGCTTCAACCTTGTCCTGATACAGATAAACCAAACCTTCGTTTTGCAGTTTTCCCAGCAAGTTCCCAACAATACTTGTGGTGGTCTTCGCGTCACTTTTGACATTTTCAATTAAAACAGAACCGTTTTCAGTCAATTTCAGAAGCGAAATTAACAAATCCCGCTCAACTGTCACGGCTAAACCTCCAGTGAATAGGCAGAAAACTGCAAAAAATGCCATGCACACGCAAACGGCTTAGAACAGCGGATGCCTGACTAAAGAAACGGTATACGAAAGCATCACCAAAACACACTTTCAGCAGCCAAAGCATCATGCGTTTTAATATGGATGCCCTAACTGAAATAGCTTCTTTTCATGTCCGCCATACATATGTTGATTCGCTCTTTCAACACACAGCCAAAAAGCTGGGCACTCAGGAACAGGCCACGGGCTCCACTTCGCAGCACATACCACACAAATAGGGCGGTGCATGAAGGTTTTTGATACTTACCCGCAGGTTTCCTTCTGGCAACACAGAGTTTTTTAACTTTTAAATGTAAAATGAGGCACTTCGACAAATTTTCGCGGAAACCAAACAAGCGCAGTTATCAAGCAAGACACAGGAAACTGTGGAAAAACAGCAAAACAGCACATCAACTGCTTGTGGAAAAGCCTGCATTGCTCTCCATGAGGCAGAAACGAAGACGTTTTACGGTTGATTTGTCTCAGTTTTTGCTACCCTACAAAGCTAGAAATATTGAAAACTTGCTTTTCAAGTTTCAGCCGTTATGTATTTATAAGATTCGTTCAAGTTCGATGCTCTGTTGCTGTCCAGATACTGCTCACTCGAGAAAAAGCCATCAAGAGAGCGGTTGCTGAATGGGTTTCGTTGATGCTTGCATACACAGAACTACAAAGGAACCACATCCAAGGAGGCTATAACCTATTCGTGCATAACCGCTCAGCCCCTTTCATATTTGGAGCCTAATAGAAACTCATTGCAGAAATCTATAGGGTGTGTACTCGCAACGCTTCCGGGCTCCAAATATGCCCGCCCTGCCCGTGAAGTGCAAACCGTACTTTTAAGTATAAGCGTGTTATATACAACTCACGTTGAACCGCTATGCCTGCCTCATGCGAAAACGCCGTGCGCTACATTCTGCCCCTTTACAGGGCGTTCGTCGCAAAAGAGCTAATCACAAAATACACTTACACGCAGGTAGCAGCAGCTAAAAAGCTGGGCACCACGCAAGCCGCGATAAGCCAGTACGTAACCTCGAAGCGCGGGCGCAAAAGAATCCCAAACTACGAGACTATTGCACCTTTAATCCAAAACGCCGCGGCGGAAACAGCAAAACGCATAGCAACCGCGGAAATGAGCGCTGCAGAATTCAGTGAATCGTTCTGTGCAGTGTGCGCGCTCTGCGCTGAATCAACCAAGCCGCAGCAGTAGCCTGAAGAAGGCTCAGGCAAAGCGTTAGGTTACTCTGTGAGTTCCGCAAGCAGTTCTTTTGCCCTGTCCACGCGGATTTTACGCTCTTTCACCATTCTTTCAGCAACAACGTCAATCAGCTTGCCAGTTGCGCCTGCCGCCACAGCGATGTTCCTTGCGTGAAGCGACATGTGCCCCCGCTGAATGCCCTCGCTTGCCAACGCCCGCAGCGCAGCGAGGTTTTGAGCTAAACCCACAGCCGCCAACACTTCAGCGAACTCGTTAGCAGTTTTCACACCCAAAATTTTAACGGTAACCTTCGCGGTTGGATGCGTCCGCACTGCGCCGCCTATCAAGCCAACAGCCATAGGCAGCTCAATTTCGCCCACCAAGTCGCCAGCCGCGTTTTTCATCCACGTAGAAAAAGACGTATAAGCGCCTTTCAACGCCGCGTACGCGTGAGCCCCAGCCTCTATGGCGCGGTGGTCGTTGCCTGTGGCGAGGACAACGGCTATTATGCCGTTCATCGCGCCCTTGTTGTGCGTAGCTGCACGGTAGGGGTCTGCGGCTGCAAACGCGGAAGCATTCACTATGCCGTCTACCACGTCTTCGCCGCCCAATGACGTTTTAGGCACGGTGCACCATGCTTTTGCCAAGCGTTTTGTGGCTAAATTGGTGATTATGCGCAAATACACGCGCCCGCCAGTGACCTGCTCTATTAACGGGGCTACTGCTTCAGCCATGGTGTTAACCGCGTTTGCGCCCATCGCGTCGCGGCAGTCCACATGCAACTCAACTATGAGCATGGTGCCTTGTGACGTTTGGATTACTTTTGCGTCTAAGTCTTTGGCTCCGCCGCCTACTGAAGCAAGCACTGGGTCTTGCTCGTTCGCTTTCCCGATAATCTCCGCTTTCGTCTCTAACACGCGGTTTTTTGCCGCTTCAGCGTCGGCTACGTCGACGACTTGGATTTGTCCAATCATCACTGGTGATGTGCTACTGGTGTGGAAGCCTCCGCCGTCGCGCACCATCTTAGCCGCGTAGCTGGCTGCCGCCACCACTGAAGGCTCCTCAATAGCCATAGGAATCAAGTAGTCACGGTTGTTGATGAGAAAGTTGACGCCGATGCCTAAGGGTAGGGGAAAAGCGCCTACGACGTTTTCTATCATGCGGTCAGCCGCGTCTAGGGGCAACGCGCCCGTGTTCTGCAGCACCGCGCATTCCTCATCAGATAAACCAGCGAACTCTTTAACAATAGCTAAGCGTTCTTTCGGAGGGAGCTTGTAGAAGCCTGAAATTGAAGACGATTTACCCATGCAACATGCACCGCTCTGCTCTTTGATGTGAAGCCTATACTTTTAAACCTTAACCAACCCAGCGCCAAATGTTTTAAGTTTTTTCCTTGCTCCTGTAAACCAGCACTATAAGTAACAGGTTTATCGCCGTTGATACCCAGAACAGAATAAAAGGCGCATTAAGATAAGACTGAAAGCCCAAATCTGAACTAATATCGCCATTATGAAAATAGTCATGAGTAGTCATTACACTAAAGGGGTACCAATAACTAAGCAAGAAAACCGTCCCGCCTTTGGTCCCTTCCGCAAATATCGCCCAAAGAGAGTAATTCGAATAAACAAAGAGCAGACATAACAAGACGTTGAGCAAGAAAGGCTATCTTCATTAATCGCGATATTGCCATCACAGTATATTACTCATTATTTCCATATAAAGGAAATACAACCTCTTTTGGCTTGTCCAAGCTATTCTTCGCTATGCAACTTTAAGATTTGTTACATTTTGAAAAATCAATACTCGTCTATTGTGCGCCCTCGTTTCAGCGGCATCGCCACAGCGTGGATTCCCAAGCGTTTTTTGATTTCTTTAGCCAACGTTTCGCCATGGCTCACGCGGTAATTATCCGTAATCACACGCTTCGGCTTCGACTGCCGAACGTACTCAATCAAATCATCAAAATCCGAGTGGTCGCTTAACGCGATTAAATGTTCCTTGGCGCCAATTTGCCTGCACGGCAAATGAAACTCCCACCCGCTAACGCAAATGCGCGAGCTACGCAAGCCGACGTGACCGCGAGTATTCATGTGGTAAAACGCGACGCATGGCAGATTCTCATCAAGCAACGCTTTGCCCTCATTCGCTGTTGAAAGCGTCAAGCAGCCCAGCCGCATGCCGTGCCGCTCGCAAACTTGTGAAACATTGAAAACCCGTTCAGGCATGACAAACGGCACGCTCACGTTGGCATCGTGCAGTATTTGCATGACTTCCTGCAGTTTGCCGTGGAAGCCGAAAACGTAAACCGCGCCGTGCCTGAGTTTCTTCTCAACCATGGACACAAGCAGGTCCTTAACGTCCATTTTGAACGGGCGCCTGCATGAAGGAGTCCCGTAAGTGGCTTCCACAACAAGCGTGTCGCAGTCTAACACGGGCGTGCCGTCAAGTCTGAAATCTCCAGTGTAAGCAACCTTGCTGCCACTTGCATGCTCAACGAGAACTTGCGCTGCGCCCATGATGTGCTCTGCCTTAACAAGTGTAACCCGTTCATCGCCGTACTGGATGGTTTCGCCGTAATCCAGCGTTTTCACAGGACCCTCCGTGAGGCCAGAAGCCTTATTCAGGATTCCGATGAGGTCGCGGGTAGCCGCAGTCATCAGAACCGCCTCGCAGTTCCGCAAGCTCCGCTTCAAACCCACCAAGTGGTCAGCGTGAGCGTGAGTAACAACACGCAATGGACGGGTCTCGTCAAAAGCGTCACAGGCAACCGAGCTGCCCAGCAGAACCGCACCCCGCTTAGTCACCATAGCTTTTTCCGACACTTATTGTCCTCCTAGCTGGTTGTGGGGGCAAGCCAGTCGATAAGCTGCCGTGGATTTTCACATTCAATCATGACTTTCAAGGGACCTAAAGGCGACTCCGCCACTTCCTCTGAGAATGATATGTGACCGGCAAATGCCACTTGTTTGTTCAAGCAGAAACTAAGAGTGTTTCCGCGCGAGCTTGCCCTGAGAAATCGGCGTGCAGCGTCACGCACGCGGTCGTTCCGAAGCAAATTGCGAAGTTTAATCAGCGATTCCTGCCCTTTTGCTTCAGCAGTCAGCACGCTTCCGCGGTAGGAAGGCTTAGTCTGCAGGGTTATGTTGCCGAAAATGTTTGCCACTGCAGTTTTCACTTTCTCTTCAGCTTCCGTCGGGTTAACCTCGGTTTCCACGCGAATTGTTACTTCATCCATTTCTTCTCAACCATGCGGAGAGTTGCTTTAACTTTGGCTCTTGCGTCGTCTCGGCTTTTCTCGTTGATTATGAAATACTCAGCCATGGCAATGGCGTTTCCTAAGCCCACGCTGAGCTCGCGCGCGTCGCGCTCATGGAACACTTCCCGACTAGCTGGGTCGTCGCTTCTGCCACGGCGGTTAAGGCGCTTAAACCGTGTTTCTGGCGCGGCGTGAACAGCTATAAGGCTGAATTTAGCGAAGTGTGCTTTAAAAGCGTCTGCCTCATGCAAGCTGCGTAAGCCATCGATGATTATTTTGCTGTTTTCCTGCTGCAAGATTTTTGGGATGCACTTTTCGGCGATTACGCTGTTTCCGCC
>CAZYUQ010000051.1:0-10007 GCA_964650565.1 uncultured Candidatus Bathyarchaeia archaeon
TTCACCGCAGCCCGATGGTGGCGACAAAGTGGCAAAACATTCCTTATATCCGCACTTCTGCTATGGTACGCAATAACGTATCCAGCCAGCCAAATCGCCATCGTGGGGCCATCATGGCGCCAAACTAAACGCATCCTCACACGCATAGCGCAATTCACGCGCAAACTACCTCCAAACATCGCTTTCAAACCACAAAAAACACTAATCCACTTCACAAACGGTAGCGCAATAGAAGCCTTCCCGAACAACCCAGAAACCATTAGGGGCCCCACATTCAACGTCGTCTACGCAGATGAATTAAACTTTGTAGCTAACGACCAAGAACTATACGACGCCATCTTGTACACTTTGGGAGCTACAAACGGAAAATTCGTCTGCAGTAGCACACCCTGGCACACCGACAGCATCTTCTTCAAAATCTTCAACCACAAAGACTTCAGCGACTTCAAAACAAGCCACGTGTCCGTAACCAAAGCGCTGGAGCCAAACGGTCCACTGAAGCAAGGCATAATAGCAAAAATAAAAACACAAATGGGCGAAGACCCAACCAGATGGCGCCGCGAAATGCTGGCGGAATGGGCAGAAGACGAAGACGTATGGTTGACTCAAAGCCTTATCGCCCAATGCATCGGCACAGCAAAAAACTGCGGCGAAGACCTCCACGAATTTGACACGGAAAAAACCCGAAACGGCAAATTCTACGCAGGACTAGACCTAGCTCAAACACGCGACTACACCGCGCTCAGCATAATAGAACACCTCAACGATAAGCTATTGCTGCGACACCTGAAAATCTTCCAACAGCCAACACTATACTCAAACGTGTTAGGCTACATAAAAACACTTCAAGACCGCTGGAACGGATTCCAAAAAATCCGCGTCGACATAACCCGCGAAGGACCAAGCATCATCGCAGATATGGAAAACGCAGACATAAACAACGCTGAAGGCGTAACCTTCACTGTCCCACGCAAAAGCGAAATGGCAAGCCTCCTCAAACAACGCATGGCCAACCACAAATTCTACTACCCACTCTTAAACTGGGAACGACCCTACCGCGGCGACATCTGCACAGAACTCAACACTGAACGCTACACCCTACAAAAAGACGGCACCATAAGCTTCAGCCACCCATACGGCACACACGACGACGTCTTCTGGTCCATAGCCCTAGCCGTCTACGCAACAGCAGACATGACCCCAGAACCATACCTAACCATTCCCAAGATAAACTAGTGACAAACCCACCCACAACCCACAACCAAAACACCCCACAACACAACCCAACAACCAAACAAAACCCAAAACACAAACACAACAAACTAGTAGTACCACAAAAACCAAAACAACAACAAAGAAAAAAGACGAGACTACTACAAGCTTGAAATCTGGAAAAGAAGGGAGATTGAGTGTTTACCCTGTGCCTGTGATTACGATGTCAACGTTGAACGCGGTAATACCACTTATGCCAGATGAGACGCTTAACGTCAACGTTGCAGTAGTGTATAATCCAGGACCTAGCGTTGAGCCTTCTCTGTTCCACGTTATTGTTATCGGTCCGTTGGCGCTTGTTGGGTCCCAATTGCTTTTTGTCATGCTAATTGATATCTGGCTATTGCCCGTGTTTTTGACGTAGATTGTTCTGGTTACGCTGTCGCCGGGAGAAATGTTTCCCCAGTCTATGGATGACAAGGTTTGGGTGCAACCGCTGTCAGAGTAGACGCCTACGTTTATTGCAGTCACTGTTCCTGTGGATTCTACTGTTTTGCTTACGCTGAGTAAACCTGTGGTTGTGACTGTTAGGATTAGTCCCACTGCCACTATGGCTAGTATTGTTCCTGTTGAGAGTTTTGGTGTTGCCATGTCCTGTCCCTCTTCAGGCTCAAATCAGGTATCGTAAGTGTTAATAAACCTTATTGTTTAGGATTACAACACGAATACACTTCACACACAAAAAAAACAAAACATCAACACTCAAACGTAGCAAAAACGCCCTTCCTGATACACTGCACCGCGGCATTTCCCCCAAGTGTGCTGTTCAACAGTCACACAGTAACCGTCCGGGTATCCATGCGCTTCACGTTAATCCGCGCCGCCAGTTCGACTCCTCAGCTTCTTTGCTCTATGGCTGGCGTGCGCCTAGCCGCGGCTTTGCACCTATATGTTTAATAAAGCGCTGGGTGAATGTTTGGTTTTTAAGGAGGAATCTTCCTTGTTTGCTGTTGGACACATGGCTTTGGCGTATCTCCTAAGCAAGTCCTCAGCAAAGCTTTTGAAAGTGAATTTTAATATCCCGTTGGTTTTGGTTTTGTCGATAATTCCCGACGCGGATATCCTCTTCGGAGTAAGCGGGCTGCATAGGGGACCGACTCACTCGCTGATTTTTGCCCTTATTATCTTCGCTCCATTTTTCGTGGTTTACCGGCGGAAGGCGGTGCCGTACTTTCTAGCTTTGATATCCCATGCAGCGATAGCTGACTTCCTTGTCGGCGGGCAAATCATGCTGTTTTGGCCTTTAACGTCGCAGTTGTTCGGGCTGCACGGTTACATTGAAATTTGGAGCTGGACGAACATCGCGTTGGAGTGGGCGTTGTTTGTGGTTTCAACGGTTGTGCTGTTTAAGACTAGGGATTCAGCGGTGTTTTTCCAGAACAGAAAGTCGAACTTGCTGTTGGCGATACCTATCGGCACTGTTTTGCTGCCGACTTTTGTGAGTTTCCCGCTTCAAGTGCCCCTTTTGATGATGCCGCCCCACGCCTTCTACCTAGTACTCTTCTCCATAGCCGTCCTAACCGTAATAGCAGGACCCCTAAAAAAACAAGCACAACCAACTCGCGCCGAGGGAGCCACATCCCCCACAACAAAATCATATTTGGAGCCTATTAGAAACTCATTGCAGAAACCAGTAGGGGGTCTATCCCGCGAAGCCTCCAGCAGAAGTATATAAAAGGATTATAAACGGAAAATCTGCTTAATTGCTTTCCCTTCAAGAAAGCAAAGGTGTTACACTTTCAACTCGTACTCTGCAGACATAGGTAAGCATAAAAAGGCTTGTTTAAGACAGTACTACTTGATAACACACGCTGAAGAAAAATGGTATAACGGGTAAAGGAATATGAAAAAAGTGTTCTATGCAGGAATTGCCCTGATAATCACGATAATCATTGCTATTCCGGTATTCACTTACGTCGTTGCTGACAATATTGTCACGGGCGCGGTCAACAAACTTGATGTGACTTCTGGCGCACCTTCCCCAATTCACCTAGGAGTTGAGGATGTTTTATACGCTGATAACTTTCTTTTCACAAATAACGCAAACATTCCTCTAACAATTGATTACGCCAACATCACTGCGTACATAACAGATTATCCGCCTTCTGTCCAATACGTCATTGCCAGCATCGAAGTCCGAAATGAAACTGTAAACGCGAATAGAGAAATCGGTGTCCCTCTTATCGCCAACGTCACTTCTGAAGCGGCCCTTAACATAGTCAATAGCTTAAGTTACAGTGTCCGTTGGTCAGCGGAAATAACGGTTTCAGGCTCATCCCTATTCTGGAACTTCACAAAACAAATAACCAGACCATAAATATTACTCGCAACTTCACAGTGCCAAAACCCATGTTGCCTGCTTTATATAGGGGGCTATAGTCCGTGTGAGCATATCAGTACTGCGTTACTTCTCGTCTTCTGGCTTCTCCCACAGCTCCAGCATCTGCTTCTTCAGTTGGCTTCGTTTCCGCTGCAGGAACCTGTAAACCGTGTGATGCTGGCTTCCGTCAATCAGCATCTGCACCGCGTTCCTCGCAATGTTAGCTTGCTCAAACGTGCCGATAATGCCTACTGTGTGCCCGTAAACCACCACGTCAGCGTTCGTCAACTCCTCAATCAAACGCCGCGTTTTCCCATTCATCCCAATTATTCTGCCCTTAACGCATTTGATGTCTGATTCTGAACGACCAAACGTATCACGCAGATCCACCAAATCAAAAATCGCATCCTCATCCCGAATCAAACGCAAGGCGTCTTCAGGCGTAAAACCTCTACCAATAGCAGTAACCACATCCTTCGCTCTAAACAGCAAAGATGGATCAGTCGCCTCATCATTGAGCACAGCGGTTACGCCGCCTGAATCGCTTTCCACCTCAAGCTTAACGCTAAGCTTCTCTTCAATGTAGCTTTTCACTTTGCCGTCAGCGCCAACTAAAACGCCTACACGTTCCCTCGGAATCCTGACGAATGAACTTGGCTTCGACATCTTCATCCCATAACCTGCTTGAACGCTTCTTCCACGGGAACAACCGTAACGCCTAACCGACTAAAGAACCTATTCAAATTAGTCAAATCCCTGCGTAGCAGAAAACTTGCCATCGGATGCGAAGTCGGCACAGCCTGCGCCATATCAAAAACCACAGGTTTCCCCTTCCACATCATTACGTTATACTCGCTTAAGTCGCCGTGCACAAGCTCAGCCTTACGATAAAGCCGCTTCAAACTAACAAGCAACTGCCCATACACTTTTTCTGGGTTAGTTACTGGTTGTTCCCGCAGAGATGGCGCACTGACACCGTTTTTCCCGATGAACTCCATAATCAACACATTTCGCTCTACAGCAATGGGTTTAGGCACATTCACCTTGGCTCTAACTGCTTGTTGCAGGTTCCTGAATTCTTTTTGCGCCCAAGTGGAAATCAGTGAACGCGTGTCATGTTTGACGCTTTTGAACCGTTTGTCGCCTTCAATGTACTTGCGCATGCCTTTGAGGAACTCGGCTGAAGATGTCAAATAAATCTTGACAGCGCGTTCTTCGCCTTCCTTGTTTTTGCCATAGTAAACTCTCGCTTCTTTTCCAGCGTTTACTACGCCGTGAATTTCATCCAAGGTGCCTTTGTTCAAGAAATTGTAGATAACCATGAGCGTTGACTGGTCAAAAACCTCTTCTACAGTTGCCCGTTCAGAAGAGAAATCATGCACAAGCATTTTGTCTCTTCTTTCCACTGTTTTTTCTCTATGTGCAAGTTTTTCATGCGCTCTTCTCGACATACGTATTCATCATGCTATTCGTTGCGCGGTATTTAAAACCACTTGGCTCCGCATACCTAACCGCGAAAGAAAAACCACACGCAAATAGCAGCAAATTAAGAGATAAAAGACACCAAAACCTACACTATAACCAAAGTTGACCCAAATGACAGCCGCAACAACCCTGAATCCTGACTTAGTTGCGCCCTGCGGAATGAACTGCGCAATCTGCGCCAGCTACTTGGCACTGCAGAACGACGTGAAAAGCAAAGGCGTCAAAATGCCTTACTGCACAGGTTGCAGACCAAGAAACAAAAACTGCGCTTTCATAAAAAAGCAATGCTCCAAACTGTCCAGTGGCGAAGTAGCTTTCTGCTTTGAATGCAGCAGCTTTCCATGCGACACATTGAAGCGCCTTGACAGCAGATACAAAGCACGCTACAGAATGAGCATGATAGACAATTTAGTTTTCATCAAAGAACACGGCATGCAAAACTTTCTCGCAGCGCAGGAGAAAACTTGGAAGTGCCAGAACTGCGGCGAACTCGTCAGCTGCCACAACGGCTTATGCTTCAACTGCGAACTAGAAACGCTGAGAAACAGTAAAGAGAAGTACAGGTGGCAAGAATGAACATCAAACCAGTAATAGTTGAAGTTAACAGCGAAAACCTTTCGCAACATCCGCCTTCATGCTTTTTGAACCCGAAAAACGTTGGCTGCCAAATCAAACTTGACTGGCTCAAAGACAGGTTTGCCGAAGGATTAACGATTAAACTGTTGTACTTTCCAAACGACACGAAATGTCACGGCTTCATCGAATATGTGCCGGGCGAAAATGCTTGGCGAGCAGTTGACGCGAAAGGCTACTTGTTTATTCATTGCATCTGGGTTTACCCGAACAACGCCAAAAATAAAGGCTATGGTTCGCTTCTGGTGGAAGAGTGCCTTAAAGCTGCAGCGGAGCAGGGAAAAGCTGGTGTTGCCGTGGTTGCAAGCGATGGACCTTTCATGGCGAAGAAAGACTTGTTTTTGAAGAACGGCTTCAAGATGGCGCAAACGTCAGGTGCTCTCACGTTGCTGGTAAAACAGTTACGCGAAGCACCAGAGCCGAAATTCAAAGATTACGAAAAACAACTTGCCAGCTTTAAGGGGTTAAATATTGTGTACTCGAATCAGTGTCCTTGGGTTGCACGCTTCGTCAGCGAAATCGGCGAAACCATCCAGAAAAAAGGCTTAACAGCTAATTTGGTTGAGCTGAAAACTCCAGAGCAAGCGCAGAATGCGCCCTCGATTTACGCGGTGTTCAACTTGGTGAATGACGGCAAGCTTTTGGCAGATCATTACATTTCGAACACGCGGTTTCTGAACATAATCAACAAGCTCTCAAAAACACAGTGAAACCGCACAAGCGCATGTGACTTAAGCTGCTTTCGCGTTGGCTATATGGTTAAGTAGCCTTTTTTGCGGAGAACATCTGCTTGCCCATGCGTGTAACGCCAAGTTACGTCACCGCGTTTGTCGCTTTGGAAATCCCACGGTGAAACCACCACTATGTCGCCTTCGCGGATCCAAACGCGACGTTTCATTTTGCCTCGGATGCGGCATAGGCGTTCTTTGCCGTCTTGGCACTTTACCATTATGCGGTCGAATCCGAGTAGTTTTGTTACTACGCCTAGAACTTCGCCTTGTGCTGGGTATACCATTTCGTTGAGTTGTCCTTCGCTTAGCACTTTTTTCTTGCCCAAACACGATACCTCGTGATTGCCTATTTGAAGAGAATGTTTTCTCTCACTTAAAAGCATGTCCATTCAGAAACTTTCCGCTTAGTTGAACTGATGCGTGTGAAAAGACTATAGCCCCCTTTTATATAGTTGCTTTATATAGTTTGGAGAGCCGTAACGCAGTCAAGGTTCGTAGCTTCTACGATATTGCACAGTGTTACGTAGTTAAGAATAGAAACGTGGGCTTCCTGAAGTAGGAGGTTTCTTAGTTGCGCCTATTCTTTGGTTATCTCTGCACTATTAGCCTGTGGCTATGACGGTGTAGGTGTCTCCGTCGGCTGCGACGTTGACGAAGCCGTTTGTGTTGGTGTCTTCCCACTTCACGATTACCCAGCTGTAGGGGTATGCTGTGAGGTTGGGGTAGATTTCGGTTTCGAAGTATTTGCCCGCCGCATAGGTGCCTTTCCACCCGAAGCCGTAACATAGCAACACGTATCTGCCGTCGCTGTCGTGGTACGTTTCGATGACGAACATGTCCATGTTGTTGTTTATCACGGACACTGGCAAGTTAGCACCTGCTATGCTTGTGCCATCTCCGTGTTGGAAGTAGAATGTTCCTGCATCGGCGTAGAATTTCAGGGGAGCCCTGTCGCCAGCAGGTGTTGCGTCGCTTTCGGCGTATTTAACACTCGGGTTAACTACTGGACCACCGAAGCTGACTATGCTTGTACCTGCCGCGCCCACGGGTTTGCCGGTTGCTTGGTTAACGAAGGCGCTGTCCGTGTCTAATCCTTCGATGGCGTTTTCGAGTTTTGTGGATATGAACGCTGAGGAGAGCCAGTCGCTGACCATTGCTGCGGCGCAGCCAAGGGGTTTAGGCGTTTCCTCTGAAGGATACACCAGCCGCACAGTGTTAGATGCGAACATGCTTTCAAAGTAGCAGATGTTTGGTAGGCCAAAAGCGTAAAGTGTGTCATCCCATGAACCCACGTACATTACGCCATCGACAACTGCGGGAGAAGCATCCACGTTGCCGCCTGTCATGTAGCTCCAGATTAATGCGCCAGTAGCGGCATCCAAACAGTAAACCTTGTTGTCATATGAGCCCACGTAGACTTTGCCGTCGGCAACTGAGGGAGAAGACTGCACCCAATCGCCTGTTGTATAACTCCACAGGAATGCGCCTGTATCAGCATCTAAGCAGTAAGTTTTGTTGTCAAATGAGCCTACAAAAACCATGCCGTCAATAACAGCGGGAGAAGACGCCACTTCATCTCCAGTTGTGAAACTCCAGATAAACGCGCCGTCGTCAGCGTTTAGGCAGTATACCTTGTTGTCTCTTGAGCCCACGTAGACTTTGCCATCAACCACAGCAGGCGAAGACTCCACGCTGTCGCCAGTTGTGTAGCTCCACACGAACGCGCCAGTAACTGCGTCCAAGCAATACACTCTGTCGTCATATGAACCCACGTAAACCCTTCCGTCAACAACTGCAGGCGAAGAAAACACATCATTACCAGTTGTGTATCCCCATTGTGGGGCTCCGGTAGCAGCGGATAGGCAATACACGATGTTGTCATCTGAACCCACATAGACCATACCCTCAACAACAGTAGGTGAAGAATCAATGTCACCGCCAGTTGTGTAACTCCACACGAATTCACCCGTAGCGGCGTTTAGGCAGTATACCTTGTTGTCTTTTGAGCCCACGTAGACTTTGCCATTAGCCACAGCAGGAGAAGAACGCACAAAGTCGCCAGTTGTGTAGCTCCACACGAACGCGCCAGTAACAGCATTTAAGCAATTCACCTTTCCGTCAGCATATGAACCAACATAAACCATGCCATCCACCACAGCAGGCGAAGAATCCAAGTCACCGCCAGTTGTGTAACTCCATAAGACTTGGCTTGTATCTGGGGCTGTGGATGTTGAGTAGCCTATGTTCTGGACGTCATGGTGAAACATTGGCCAGTCATCGGGACCGAAACAGTAAACCTTGTCGTCGTATGAGCCTACGTAGACTTTGCCGTCAGCAACCGCTGGCGAAGAATATAGGTGATACCCTGTTGTGTAGCTTCCTAAGAGCGCGCCTGTAGCAACGTCCAAGCAATAGATGCTGTAGTCCCATGAGCCCACGTAAACTACGCCCCCTGCAACAGCAGGTGAAGAATCTATGTCACTTTGGGCTGTATAACTCCATATAAAAGCGCCGCTTGCGGCATCCAAACAGTAAACGTTGTTATCCCATGAGCCCACGTAGACTTTGCCATCAACCACGGCAGGTGAAGAATCCACGTTGCCGCCTGTTGTGTAGCTCCAGATTAATGCGCCTGTGGCAGCGTTCAAACAGTAAACCTTGTCGTCGTATGAGCCTACGTAGACTTTGCCATCCACCACGGCAGGCGAAGACTCTACATAGCTTCCTGTCGTGTAGCTCCACACGAACGCGCCAGTAACAGCATTTAGGCAGTATACCTTGTCGTCATCATATGAGCCAACATAAACCATGCCATCAACCACAGCGGGAGAAGAAAACACGTCGCCACCTGTTGTATAACTCCACACTACTCCGCCACCAGCCGCGTTCAAACAGTAAACCTTGTTATCATTTGAGCCTACGTAGACTTTGCCATCCACCACGGCAGGCGAAGAACCCACGGCGCCACCCGTTGTATAACTCCACACTGATGCGCCATTAGCCGCGTTCAAACAGTATACCTTGTCGTCATATGAGCCTACGTAGACTTTGCCATCAGCAACAGCAGGAGAAGAACACACATCGCCGCCTGTCGTGTAACTCCACACATACGCACCAGTAGCTGCGTCCAAGCAATACACTTTGTTGTCATCCGAACCCACGTAGACTTTGCCATCAACCACAGTAGGAGAAGAGCGTACATCGTCGCTAGTCGTGTAACTCCACAGCGGCTGATTTATGATTGGCGCTGCAGACGTAGTTGAGTACCCACTGTGCTGCAAATCATAGCGAAACATTGGCCATTCATCTGTTACTGCGGCGTCAGCACCCCCGCTGCACTGCGCCACAAACGGGCTAACAGACAAAAAGGAAGATACAAGAATCACAAACAACAAACTGGGACTCAAACGCCTAGACAAACTGGAAATACGCAAGTTACTAAACAAGTTCCTGACCTCGCGTCAATTTTGTATGTAACTACTACAAATAATTTGCGGAAACATTCAAAAGTGGCGAGCTCACGCACTCAAGATCCAAATCATCCAAAGCGTCTTCGGGGCCAGAGT
>CAZYUQ010000052.1:0-9932 GCA_964650565.1 uncultured Candidatus Bathyarchaeia archaeon
CATTGCAGAGGCAATGAACGTGGACGTGACCTATGGCTGGTTACTCGTTCAGGTTACTAGCGGTGGACCTGCTGCTACGGCAGGTCTGCAGGGCGGAACAAAGCAAGCTACAGTCGGCGGGGGCTCTGTCACTATTGGCGGAGACATAATCATAGCCATTAACGGCGCAAGAATCAGGGGCATAGATGACCTTTCAACTTACTTGGAGGAGAACACTTTGCCCGGCCAAACAATCAATGTAACGATAGTGAGAGATGGCGCGACACAGACTGTTTCGCTTAAGGTTGGAACACGACCCGCAGCAACATAAGCCAGCCACAAACCAATTCTTCGCCAACTCAGGAAAAACCAAGAAGCCGCAGCATTTGCTCCGTTTCATTTGTTGGCGGCATACACGTTCTGCCGCGGCACACGTACGCCGTAGCTTTACCGCCGATTTGCTCGTAGCCCAAACCAGCCTCTTCAGGTTTTCGCAGCGAAACTACCATATTCGGCAAATAATACGCTCTCAAAGCCTTTAGAATGTTCTGCGTGCTTTCTTCGCCAACGTCGCCAACCAAAACAACATTGTACGCGGGTCCAACAGCGAAAACCACTGTAACAAGCATAAACGTGTGCGCTGTCGGCGACGCTTGCACTTCGCTGGAAAACGCTCTGCTGGTTTTGCTGGCGAACTCCTCAAACGCAGAATCGCCACCTAACCGCGCCAGACGCAGCAGATTAAGCATTGCCACGGAGTTACCTGAAGGCAAAGCGCCATCATACACTTCTTTTCTTCTCTGAAGCGCCTGCTCGGCGGTTGTTGCGGTGAAGTAGAATCCGCCGTTCTGTTCGTCCCAAAACCGCATGGTCATTGCCTTGGTCAGTTCCAGTGCCGCCTGCAAGTACTTCTCTTCAAAGCACGCCTCGTAAACTTCTGTGAGCCCCCACGTGAGAAAAGCGTAGTCGTCCAGAAAGCCGCCTATTGCCTTTTCGCCTTTAGCGTAGCGATGATAGAGTGTTCCGTCTGCACCACGCATTCGCTCTAGGATGAAATCTGCTGCTTTCGTTGCGGCTTGTAGTAGTTTTTGTTTGCCAAAGACCTGATGTGCCTTTGCTAAGGCGGCAATCATCAAGCCGTTCCAGTCGGTGAGAATCTTGTCGTCTTTTGCTGGGTGAACTCGTTTACTTCTCGCTTCGAAAAGTGCGTTTCGGATTTTGTTGAGCCTGAGCGCCAGCGCGTCACGTGGCAGGTTAGCTTCTGAAGCCGCTTGTTCCAACGGTTTTGTAAGGTGAATTATGTTTTTGCCGCTTCGGCTTCCTGTCGGCTCATAATAATTCCCGCTGGTTCCAATGCCGAAGAGTTTGACGGCTAAATCCGCGTCCGCGGGCGGCAAGGTTTCCCTGATTTCCTTTTCAGTCCACAGGTAAAATTTGCCTTCTTCGCCTTCGCTGTCCGCGTCCTCAGCCGAGTAGAACCCGCCTTCAGGCGAAGTTAAATCACGCAACACATACTCCAAAACTTCTTTAGCTGTTTGCTTGAACTCTTCAGCGGCTGTTGCTTGGTACGCTTCTGTGTACGCCATCGCCAGCAACGCTTGGTCATAAAGCATTTTCTCAAAATGCGGCACCAGCCACTGCGCGTCAGTAGAGTACCGGTGGAAGCCGAAGCCGACTTGGTCGAAGATGCCGCCGAGCCGCATCGCCCGCAAGGTTTTCGTTGCCATGTCCAACGCCGGTTTATCTTTGGTTCGGTTCCAGTACCGCAATAGGAAAAGCAGGTTGTGCGGCATGGGAAACTTTGGGGCTGTTCCAAACCCGCCGTTTTCCTCGTCGAAGCTTAGCACAAGCTGTTCGCAGGCATCGTGCAGCGCGTCTGTGCCTAGTTCCCGTTCCGGTGTTCTCTGCTCGGAGGCGGCTAGCCTCTGCTTTATTGTTTCGCCGATGGTTGCCAGTTCTGTCCTGCGTGTTCGCCAGACTGTGCTTATTTGTGGGATGAGGTCTATCATGCCTACGAGGCCGAAGCGGCTGTCGCGGGGGATGTAGCTGGCGGCGAAGAACGGTGATTTGTCAGGCGTCATTATCACGTTAAGCGGCCAGCCGCAGCTTCGCCCCATCACGCGGCACACTGCCATGTACGCGCTGTCGAGATCGGGTCTTTCTTCCCTGTCAACTTTTACGCAGATGAATGCCTCGTTCATCAGTTCAGCCACTTCCACATCAGCAAAGCATTCTTGTTCCATGACGTGGCACCAGTGGCATGCGGAGTAGCCTATGGAGACGAAAACTGGTTTGTCCTGTGCTTTGGCTGTTTTGAAGGCTCCGTTGCTCCATGGGTACCAGTCTACGGGGTTGTACGCGTGTTGAAGCAGATAGGGGCTTTTTTCGTGTATGAGCCTGTTGGGCTGTCGTTCGCCTTCGGATTTGCCGTGCACAAAAACCACCTTTTTCAGCTGTAAGCTTACAGAACCAATGAATACAGAAGCTATTAAAACATCCGTTGCGCGGGTGATTCGCTATTTTTATAAGGCAAAAGCTGGAAGTAAGTTTTCATGCAGGCAGAGATTGGGATAATCGGCGGAACAGGTCTCTACGACCCGAAGTTGCTTAAGAACGTTGAGGAAGTAACGGTGGGCACGCCGTACGGTGCGCCTTCTGACGCCATCATCACAGGCGAATTAGCAGGCAGGCATGTGGCGTTTCTAGCGCGCCACGGCAACAAACACACAATTAGACCAACAAACGTGAATTCACGCGCAAACCTTTTTGCATTAAAAAAGCTCGGAGTTAAAAGAGTGCTTACGTCTTCAACTGTAGGCTCACTACGCGAAGAGTACAAGCCAGGCGAAATCGTTTTCGTTGACCAATTCATCGACCGCACCACGAGACGCGAAGAATCATTCTACACTGAAAACCGAGTGTGCCACATATCTGTGGCTGAACCAATGTGCCCCGAGGTGAGAAGCACGTTAATTGCTGTTGCTAAAGACTTAGGCGTCAGTGCGCACAGCACTGGCACGTACGTGTGCATTGAGGGACCACGCTTCTCAACTAAAGCTGAATCCCGCATGTACCGGATGTGGGGCGCTGACGTGGTGGGTATGACGCTTGTGCCTGAATGCGTTCTTGCGCGTGAAGCTGAATTGTGTTATGCGACGATTGCCACGGTTACGGATTACGATGTGTGGAAAGAGCATGTGGTCTGCGTGGATGATATTGTGCAGACGATGCGCGCGAACATTGAGAACGTGAAGCGTATAATAGTTGAGACCGTTGCGCGTTTGCCGAAAAAGCCTAGCTGCAATTGCGGCAGCGCGTTAAAAGGTGCATTTGCATAAAAAAGAGGGAATTACCTGTGAAGAAAACGGAAAATGAAAAGTTGGATCTTAAGTCGAAAGTTCGTCGGATACCTGAGTTTAAAGGCGTGGTTTTCTGGGACATTACTCCCTTGCTGAAGGATAACTGCTGTTTCAGGGAGTGCATTAGGCGGTTGGCGCAGTATTACAGGGGTAAAGACATAGACGTTATAGTCTCGAACGAGGCGCGGGGCTTCATTGTTGGTGCCGCTTTAGCTTATGAGCTTGGGGTAGGGTTTGTTCCTGTACGTAAGAAGGGTAAATTGCCTTTCAAGTGTGTGGATTTGACTTATAAGAAGGAGTATGAGTGTGACACGATTGAGATTCATGAGGATGCGATTACCCAGGGGCAGAAAGTGTTGCTTATTGACGATTTGCTGGCGACAGGCGGCACAGTTAAAGCTAACATTGAGCTGGTTGAGAAGTTAGGCGGCACCGTGGTGGGCTTAGGCTTTTTGATAGAGCTGGGCTACCTTAACGGGAGGAAAGCCATCGGCGACAAGTACGACGTGTACTCGCTCATGCAGTATGACACTACTGACGGGTAATGGCAGTGCGCCTTCAGGAAAGGCGTTTTTGCCGCGTCGTCCATGTTTTTTTAGTGCCAGAGTTACGTTTAGGTGGATTCAGCGTTTTTCAGGTCGGTTCGCGTGCAGGATTGACTGGGTGCGGCTAGTGTTTAAGAAGCGAGGAAGTAGCAGGTGTTGTGCGAGATTTGAGAGTAGGTTTGTTTTCTTTTATTGTGAAGGCGATTGCTGCTCTTGCAGTTTGTGATTAGGAAGAAACGGCGCATGCTTTCCACGTACTCCTCGAACACCAAGTCCTCCATTGATGGGGAGTAAATGAAGTTCGGGGTTTTCTCATGGAGCGTTGCTATTATTCTCATTTCTATGAATCTGGCGCCTGCTCCGAAGATTTGCTCGATTGCGCGGCCGAACTCGGGGACTTTTGCGGGAATCTCGTGTTTCTTGATTTTGAATGTTTTTTCTAGTTGTGAGTAGAGGGCTTTTTTGCAGAGGGTTCCGAATGAGGAAAAGACATCGTCTACTGCTTCTATTAGGATGGTTTCGAATTTGCCTCCGCATATGCTCTTTTTCTTTTCGTGGAGGCGTATCACGCAGGGCGTGTTTAGGTTTATGGTGTTTATCGTTTTTTTCACCTTCTGTATTTGTGTTGTACAGTTGTTTTGTTTTACTTAACTACATATTACGTCGCAAGACTTAATATATAGCTTATTTTGAACCCTGACATATTCCGAAAATCGATATATCCACCCGAAAAAACCCCTGAACAACCCAGCTAACCAATCGTTTCTTAGCAAACAAATAACATAAAGCGGGCAACAAGCCCATAGTCTAATCTGAGTACAACAGCAGTTTTAAATTTGCACATGACTATGTGATTGCAAGATGACTTCTGAACTGAACCTGCTCAAAATGAACAAGTTCGTACTGGCTAAGCAAAGGTTGACGGGTGAAAAAGCAGACAGCAGCATTGTTGAAACTGTAAGAGCTATTGGCGGTTTACATGCTACCAGCGCAACTACGCCGTACCTGTCCTTGTTCGCGCGGCTTAAGAATTTCCGAAGAGAACAGCTTGATGCAGAGCTTTATGTGAAGCGGAATTTAGGCAAGATTCGTTGCGTGCGTAAAACCGTTTATGTGCTGCCTAAAGACATGATTCCAACGGCGCTCGCCGCAACGAGAATGATGACGGAGCCTACGTCCCAAGCGTACGCCAAAGCTCTCGGCGTAACCGAGGAACAGTACGCAGAAACCTCTAGGCGGATAATTGATGCGCTCAAAAGCGAAAATGGAATGACTGTGAAGCGAATCAAGCAGAAGTTGGAGACGACGCTGAACATTTCTCCAATTGTAAATCTCATGTGCGACCAAGGCTTGCTGATTCGAGGAGCACCAGAAAACGGCTGGAAAAGCAACATGCACACGTACCACCTGTTCAACGAATATTTCCCCGACTTAGAATTGAATACAATAAGCGAAAAAACCGCAAAGACGGCGGTTGTGCAACAGTATCTCGCTTCTTTCGCACCTATTACAGAAAACGACGTTGCATGGTGGACGGGCTTCACTAAAAGTCAAGTACGGCAGATACTTGCGGAAATGCATGAGGAAATAACCCATGTTGCTGTTTCAGGCATAGAAAAAACGTTCCTTATGCCTTCACAGGATAAAACAGCATTAATGTCCGCTGAAGCCGCGGGGAAGCACGTGGTAAACCTGTTGCCAAGCCTTGACCCGTACATGATGGGGTTTAAAGACCGCGAAAGATACTTGGACCCATCACGTTACGATTATGTGTTTGACCGCTCCGGCAACTCTACAACAACCATTCTGCTCGACGGCGAAGTCATCGGCGTCTGGGATTTTGAAGCGTCACTCCTTAAAGTGTTCCTTTTTGATGCTGCGGAAGCAGACGTGATGAAAGAGATAGATGCTAAGGCAAGAGCCGTGGGAACGTTTATTTCAGGTAAAGAAGTAAAAGTAAAAGAGTACAGTTCGATGATCCCTCTAACTCAGAGAACTGCAGGAGGCGTAATGTCGCCTCTAAGAGACAGCTAACTGGTGAGTGAAATGAGCACTGAAGATGAGCAATTAATAGCATACTGTGGTCTCTACTGCGGAGACTGCTATGGTCATAAAGGCACGATAGCTAATCTAGCGCGAGACCTAAGAAAAGAACTGCGAGCAGCAAATTTTGAGAAAAACGCCGAGTTCCTATCCAAAATCCCGTTTTTCAAAGAATTCAAAAACTACAAAGAATGCTACGCGGTTCTCGGCGCCCTAGTGCGCATGCGCTGCGGCAAAGCCTGCAGAGAAGGCGGTGGTCCACCATTCTGCAAAATGAGGAAATGCTGCCAAAAGAACGGATTAAAAGGCTGCTGGGAATGCGACGCGTTTGAGAAATGTAAAAACTTGGACTTTCTGCGACCGAGTCACGGAACTGCACATTTAAAGAATCTAACTAAACTCAAAAAGAAGGGCGTAGCCGCGTTCATTCAAGGCAAACGCCTATGGTACAGCAAATAACCACAAAAGCCCTAAGCGTTAACTCAGTTTTCCCTGAATGATCTTTTTTGTTTGGAGAACCTGCTCAAGCGTACACTTGGAACTCAACTCAAGCGTCAACGGACCACGGTAACCGCGCTCCTTAAGCCCAGCAATAAACGCGTTCAAGCTTGGAGTTTCCACATCAAAAGGTTTGTGCGCGCGGTTGCTCAAGTGTACATCAAGTAGTCGCCCGCCATATTCGGCAAGAAGATTAGTGGTTTGCCCTGAAGCTTCAGCATGGCAAAAATCCAACGTTATACCCATGACTCCGCCGTCTATGATGCTCAAAATTTCTTCCAGTTCAGCCACGTTTTTGCCGAAGCCTGTTGACGCGTAGGACAGGTTTTCCAAAGCCAACTTGACGCTTGAACTCTCAGCGTAACGGTGCAAATCCTTGAAAATTCTCGCCAAAAACTCGCGGCGGAGATTTTCAGGCAGTTTCCGTGAAACGTTAGAGTGCACCACGAGAACAGGCGCAGAAAGCTTGTAGGCAAAATCCGCTGAACCCCTTCCGTAATAGGTTGCCTTCGCGATTTCAGCTTCATTCTGCACGTGGAGGGCGGCAGTGTGAACCGTTAGGCAGTTCAGCCCATGCGCGTCAATAAGCCGCTTAGCCAAGTGCATACAATCATCACGCTCTTTCTCCACGCACTTCATGTTAAACTCCAAATTCTCAAAGCCCAGCCGCTTCACGCAAGCAATGTTATCAGCTAAAGCTTGTTTAGAGAAGATTCCGTTGGACAAACTTAACTTCAACTTGCCCACCGCCCAGCCAAACTCGTCTTTTATAGAATAGTCTGTACAACAATAAACTGTTTACTCCGCTCTTGCGCCTTACGAACAGGAAGGAATAGCTCAATCATATTTGGAGCCTAATAGAGATTCTATGCAGAAACCAGTAGGGGGTCTATCCCGCAACGCCCGCAGCCTATTTATAGTATATAAAGGGGGGCTATAGACTGCACCAAGCACTAGAGCAGCATCAACTCAAGCTTTGCATGTAGTTTGCAGCTTCGTATGCTCGTATGAATTCTGCGGCGAATTTGTCAGCGTTCTTCTCTGTGCCCCTGTGCTGCTTGTCTACTGAGTGAGTGCGCAAATGATGATAAAACTCGTGTAAAACAACAAAAGGGTTTCCTAAAATGTCGCTGTTGAGCACTGAGATTGTGGCATTTTTGGGAGTGTAACAGCCGTAAACGCTTTTTTTGCGTCCTTTTGGTAAACCTATCTTCAGTTTCGGCACATTCACCCTATAGTGCTCTGCCAAGCGTTCAAGGGCTTCTTCTGTTTTTCTATTCAGAATCAACCACACGATTAACGGTTTAAACTCAGCTTGCACGCCCTGCACGCTCGGTTACCTTTGTGAAGCAGAAGAAAGGCATGATTGATTAAAAGCGTTTAGGATGCGCATGCTTAAATTGCGGTGGCAAACACGAGCAGGTTGTTCACCACAGCAAACAGAAGGAACACTGTTGCAGCTATGCACACAATTCTAAGCGTTATGTGCGTACACCGAAAAGACCAACTCCTCTGGTCTTGAGCTCTCAGCATCAGTTTCTCGCCCTGATAAAACAGCAAGCCAGTGAACAGGGTTGCAGCAAGTTTCACAACTGTAAACGTGAGTAAACTGGCTCCAGCTATACCAGCGATAAACGGGTTACTTTCAACAGCTCCAAAACAGGCTATGCCAATGATGGTTGTTAGCCAATCCAGTGAGCCTGCTAGAACAAGCGCTAAACTGGGAACTGCTCTAAGTGTAAGCATGTTCGCCTTCTCCCTTCTCCTCGTAACCCAGCTTGTACTGGGTGTTACTGGTTTAAGTATGAAATTTCGAACCGCGACATATTTCTGAACTCGCACTAAACAGGAAACACCGTGCAAACCCAACAAGCAACAATGCTCATGCGCACAGTCGCCAGCGCCAGCTACGCCTGCAAGGTTAGCCGCATTACGAAAAGTCTTAAGAACAGCCCAGCATAACCCATTACTAATAGCACACGTGAGAAGGGCAAACGCGTTGAAAATAGACGAAGTAGTCATCGTTGACGGAGTGAGAACAGCCATAGGCAACTTTGGCGGCGCACTCCGCGACATCCCAGTAACCCAACTGGGCAGCAAAGTCATCAGCGAACTCTTAAAAAGAAACGGTTTACGCCCAGTTCCACCAAAAGAAACCGCAACCTTTCAACCTAAACTCTTGAGCCAAGGAATAACTGAACTGGAAAAAAAGTTTTACATGTGGAACGACGCACTGAAAGAAATTGCCATAGACGAAGTCGTCATGGGTAACGTTCTCCAAGCAGGACAAGGACAAAACGTGGCTAGGCAAGCAGCCATCCACAGCGGAATCCCAAAAGAAGTGCCAGCGTACACAGTGAACAAAGTATGCGCCTCAGGATTAAAAGCCATCAGCTTAGGTGCCCAAGCCGTAATGACCCAAGAAGCAAGCGTCATCATTGCAGGCGGCATGGAAAACATGAGCAACACGCCCTACGCGCTACCAAAAGCCAGATGGGGATACAAAATGGACATAACAGGACAGGGAGAAATACAAGACCTCATGGTACTAGACGGCTTAATAGAATCGCTCTACGGTTACCACATGGGCATAACAGCGGAAAACCTCGCTGAAAAATACAGCATCACCCGCCAAGAACAGGATGAACTGGGGCTTCTCAGCCACCAGCGAGCACGCGCAGCCATAAAAAACGGCAGCTTCAAAGACGAAATCACGCCCTTTTTGATTCCGCAGAAAAAAGGCGACCCCGCAGTCTTCGACACAGATGAACGTCCGATGGAAACCTCGCTTGAAAAAATGGCGAAGCTTCAACCAGCCTTCAAAAAAGACGGCACAGTCACAGCGGGCAACGCCTCTGGAATCAACGACGCGGCAGCAGCAGTTCTCCTCATGAACGAAGAAACCTGCACGCAACTTGGACTTAAGCCTATGGCGCGAATCTTGGGCTTTGCATCCAGCGCGTTAGACCCAGCCTATATGGGTTTAGGACCAGTACCCGCAGCAAAAAAAGCGTTAAAAAACGCAGGCATAACCTTAGCTGACATAGACCTGATAGAGCTAAACGAGGCTTTCGCAGCCACAACCATAGCCTGCATGAGAGAACTAGGGCTAAAACGCGACAACACAAACATTTACGGCAGCGGCATTTCCCTTGGACACCCCATAGGCTGCACAGGAGCACGCATAGTCGTCACGTTACTCCACGCGATGAAACGAAACAAAGCGCGGTATGGCTTGGCAACCTTGTGCATCGGCGGAGGACAAGGCATGGCAATGGTTTTTGAGCTAACCAACTAAAGCGCTGTCTGGCAAGTATTAGACAAACACGCTCCACGCTACCTTATTATCCTTCAGCGACTATTACTTAATGGAGTGACACTGGTTTGTTAACCATCGGCATAATTGGGAAAACAAACGCAGGTAAAACCACCTTATTCAACGCAGCAACGCTCTTAAACGCAAAAATATCCAATTTTCCATTCACCACAAAAAAACCAAACACAGGCA
>CAZYUQ010000053.1:0-9907 GCA_964650565.1 uncultured Candidatus Bathyarchaeia archaeon
TGCGTGTTCTGAGTATCTGGTGTTGGTGACTATCATTGCTCTGTCAATTTTCAAGTTGTCTTTGCCAAGTTCAAAGCCTTCAGTGACATCCTCCAGAACGGCTCGGGCTATTCGGCTTTCATCCAGCCCCGTTGGAGTGTGATAATTTACGTGATGTTTTGCTTCAACAAAATATGTTATGCCATCTTTTCTTGCGATGGCATCGACTTCGTGTTTCACACATTTTCCTGTTACAAGCCTGTTAGGAGTTACCTCAAATCCGTTGTGCGCCAGTAAAATCTGAACAAAGTTTTCGAATTCTGGCTTTGAATCCATCAAGCTTAAACCTTTTCTAAGATCAAGAAGATGCCGAATTGCGGGCTTGTATTTGCGTAGCAGGCTGAACGTCATCTGAAGGATCTTACTGGTTGGTATCCCGTCGTACAATCTTTTTTCGACTTTTTCGGCAACCTCATCGGCAATTTTCCTGCTTGCACCCATCCTCAAGCAAGTTTTAACGACTTTCTCTCTATCAAACAACTGCCTATTGCCATCCGCTTTTATTACAAAAACGCCCAACGCTCACACCACCCGACTGTCACCAAAACTGACTATCAAATATTCTGTTAAATATATAATTAAATATGTTTTCCGCAAATAGCAAAGAAGCCATCAGCTGAAGTTTTCTTGACAAAGGACCTGAAATTCAACCTGCGTTTCCGCCTTTAAATAAGGGGGGATAGACTGTTCCGAGCAGCTAGTTTTCTTCTAAATCAGCAGTCACTAAAAGTTATCAGATTGCTTTTCCAAAGAAAAACGGTAAAGGCACAGTCTTCGATGGTTAATCTCTGTTCGGCTCAATAATTATCTTTAGGGATTTTCCTGATTCCGCCATCAACCTGAAACCTTCCGCTGCCTGCTGAATACCGAACCGATGCGTAATCATGTCCGCAACATTCAGTTTTTTCTGAGCCAGAACCGCTAAAGATTCTTCCAAATCCCGCGGCGCAGCACCATAACTGGTCTTCAGCGTAATCTCGTTTCTCCAGAACTCAGTCATGGGCACGGGAATTTTCACCGTTGGGTCAGACACGGCGAAGAACAGGATGGTTCCGCCTTTGTCCACGCACTCCATCGCTGTCAAAGCCGCAGATACACCACCTTTACAGATGAACACCTGATCCGCCAATCGCCCATCGTTAATTTTCTTCAGTTCCTGCGGAACATTCAGTCTAGCGTCTATGGTGTGGTGCGCTCCGAATTTCTTAGTCAATCTGAGCCTATACTGGTTCATACCAGATACAATGACGTTTCGAACACCCTTCGCATTCGCGAGCTGCGCGTGCAGGTTCCCAGCTAATCCGCCACCGATGATTAGCAACGTATCCTCTTTCTGGAGTGCTGCAAGCCTTTGCCCGCGAACCACGCAAGCTAAAGGCTCAATAAAAGTGCCTTCTTCAAAAGTCATGTCATCAGGAAGCCTGTAAACGCCGTGCTCAACGTTGATTTTGGGCACACGCACGTACTGGGCGAAACCACCGGGATAATAATTCGTCGTATGCAACGTCTCGCATGCCGTATGATGACCCCTTAAGCAGTAGCGGCACTTGTTACACGGTACATGATGCGAAACGAAAACTCGGTCGCCCACTTTATACCGCGTAACTTTATCGCCTGTCTTCTCAATTACGCCTGTAGCTTCGTGACCGAGAACTCTCGGCGCTTTCGGAACTCTGTACCATTCGGTCACATCGCTGCCGCATATGCCGCACGCCATGACCTTAAACAGTATTTCGTCCTCCCCAATCTCTGGCGTAGGCATCTCTTCGATTCTTACGTCTCGGTTGTTGTAATATACAGCTGCGAGCATGCTGTTTCACCAGAAAAACGGGTTTTCAGGCTTTCCCTGCTTTTACCTGTTCAAACAGGCTTTGCGCTTCTTCGGGCGTGTAGTTGTCGTGGATTATAGCTCTGATTGCACGTATGGCAGCTACGGGATGATCTGTCTGCCAAATGTTTCTTCCAAGGTTTACGCCTATGGCGCCTTTCTGTATGCCATCATAGACGAAGTCGAAAACTTCACGTTGCGTTTGGGTTTTGGGTCCACCTGCTATAACCCCTGCCACCGGGCAGCCTTCACCGACTTTTTCGAAATTCTCCTCGCAGTAATAGGTTTTCACGACTCTGGCGCCTAGTTCAGCGGCTATTCGACAGCACAACGCCAAGTAGCGAGCTGTACGTTTTTCAAGTTCTCTGCCGACCGCGGTGACAGCCATCACAGGTATCCCATAGTCTTCGCATGCGTCCACAAGCCTTGCCAAATTCGTCAAGCTCTGATGCTCATATTTGCTGCCTACGAAGACGGACATGGAAACGGCGCTTGCGTTAAGCCTGATGATTTCTTCAACGGAAGTCGTTATGGCTTCGTTGGCTAAATCCTCGCCTACAACGCTGGTTCCGCCTGAAACCCGCAGTATCACGGGTTTAGGTATTGCTGGGTCTACGCAGTTCCTGAGTACACCGCGTGTTAGCATTAGCGCGTCTGCGTATTGGACTAAGGGTTTTATGGTTTCGCCTGGTTTCTCCAGTTTGTGCGTTGGTCCCTGAAAATATCCATGGTCTATCGGCAAAAAAAGTGCTTTGCCGTCCGCTTGGATTAGGCGTGAAAGCCTATTCTTCATTCCCCATTCCATGGTTTATTTCTCCTCGGAACCTTTTGGTCTAAGAATTAAATAACCTTTCTCTATGAGCCAGTGGTGAAACTGCCATGTGGTGAACACGCATGCGGTGCTGCAGGTTTTTCTGATTTTCTCGTACGCTTCGGATTTTTCCGCCAAGCGGTTCAGTTGCATTTGCACGGGGCACTTCACGTCGTTGCAGAATTCTCTCCGCTTGTACTCGATAAAGCCTTCAAGAGACATTTTCCATCGTGGCTATTGCATCATCCAAAGTTAATAAGCATTATTTGTTTCCCGTCAAACCCGCTTTCTACTAGTACAATCGTTTACAAATACTGTTAAAAACTAGAAACTCTTAAGGCTGTTACAGGCGGAGAATGATGCAACCAACGCTGAAGCGAGCTATCATCGCGTTCGTTCTAGCCTCTATAATTATAGTTTCTTTCGCGGCGTTGCTGCACCAGCAGAAGAGCTCGTACTGTTTGCTGGCTTTTCCCACATCCTTCAGCGTTAGCAATGCAAGCCAAGCGCCTTTCACAAACGGCACGCGCACACAAATCTACAATTACATCGAGAACAATCCTGGAATCCAGTTCAGAGGAATATGCGCCAGCTTAAGCCTTCCAGTCGGCTTAGCCCAGTATCACTTGGGAGTTCTCATCAAAGCGGGGCTGGTGTCGTTTATTCGTGACGGCCGCTACAAACGGTTCTTCCTTTCTAAGAAATTCTCAAAGAAGGAAATGCTCACGATTTCACTGCTGCGGCATGAGACGGCTAAGCGGATTTTGGAAGCGCTGTTAAACAAGAAGCAGTTGTCGCACGGCGAATTGGCTGGCGAGGTTTCGATAACGTCGCAGGCGTTGACGTGGCAGATGAAATCCTTGAAAAAGACGGAGTTCGTTCTGCAAGCAAACGAGGGATTGAAGACTATTTACTCGCTGGATGAGGCTTCAGCGCCACTGCTGAAAAAATACTTGGCGCTTGTAGAAGAAAACCCGTGAAACTGTGTTAGCGCCTACTTTTAGCCTTACTAAGCGCATACGCCACGGCTGGAGCGCTCGCCATGAAACCGACGGCTCGTAGGACGCCGAACTGCCACGGCATCCCGCTACCAGTCAATGAGCTTTCACTGAAGAGGTAGATTTGATAAAATGTAAAACTAGACACCAGAGTAATCGTTGCGGCAAAAATTGTTGAGTAAACGATTATTGCTTTGGCGTTCTTAGAGTAGTAATGCCTATAATACACCGCGAACAAGAAAACGCCGAAAAGCATCCCAAAAAAGCTAATCAGAAACATACCCGCCAACCAAAACGCCGAGAGGTCTTCGAGAAATCCCTGAACCGACACGAGAATGTCAATGGCCGGCGAAACACTCAAAGTAAATGTAAATATACCCAGTAAAAGCACGCTTTTCACAATTGCTTCGCTTAGATACTTATCAATTTCCTTGCGAACGGCGACGCGTGATCTGTGCCGCTCCCTCTCAACCCTCTGAAAAAGCTCCACTCCAGCCTGACCCACCTCGGAAAGGCGATACTTGCCTCTTTTAGACTGCTCAACAAGAGGTGCAAGCTCCTTCAAATGGTAACTCATCAACCCCGTGTCCTCTATGCCAACGGCGTTCTGAACCTGCGTGAAGGATGCTTCGCCCTTCTCTTCAAGAAAAAGCAAAATTTGGCGACGGAGCGGATGCTTTAGCGCCGCGAATATTTCGGTGTACTCGTCTGTTTCAGCCAAATCGGCACCTGTTATTTTTCACTCGCGAAGTATACAATAAACGTTTTCGTGAAGAAAAACTGGAAACAGAGAGTACGATACTTTAAAGCAACGAATTGCGTATAATATGTATGGCGAAATTGTATTTTCTGGGCGGAGAAAACGTAATCAAAAGAGATGCTAGAGAAATAAATGAAATTGCCTTCCGCGACGCAAGCGAAGCGCCTCGTGTTGTGGTCGTTCCTTGGGCAAGAGCGTCGTTCGACAAAGCGTATAAGCGCAGGAAGAGGCTGTTTGACTATTTCCGAAGTCTCGGCGCAATTACCGTTGACTTTGCGGAATATTCGGATACGCTCGAAGAAGTTACTAGGAAAGTCGAGTGTTCCGACCTGATATACTTGTCAGGTGGGCTTGCAAGCGTTTTGGTTGAGCGACTAAAAAGCAGGAGCGTAGACAGATTGCTGCGCAAGTATGACGGCGTTGTAGTTGGAAGAAGTGCAGGTGCCTTGGCGCTGGGCAAAAAGTGCGTAGTTACAAAAAACAGACGCAAACCAACATCTATGATAATAAGCGGCATTGGACTAGTGGGCTTCAGCGTCAAAGCGCATTACAAACCTTCGAAAGACGGCGAACTGAAAAGGCTGTCGAAAGAAGAGAAAATCTATGCCATACCTGAACGTTCAGCGCTTGTTTATGATAATGACGCCCTATCGTTCATAGGCAACGTGTACTTGTTCCAGAACGGAGAAAAGACACGCGCTGACTAAGCACCAAAAGTTGGTAGCCCGAGATAGCTTCAAACTCTCGGTTCAAACTTTTCCCGCCTACTATCGATTTGAGAGTAAAAATAGCTAAATTGTGATTGAAAAGATTAGGTTTTACTCGCATTTTCGCTATTCAGGCGAGAGTTCGAGAATTTTGGCCGGCATGTTATGTCCCAAATATGGCATCTAAGAGTTTCGAACACAAGTTTGCCAGTCCTCATACTCAAAAGGGTTTGAGTACATTTTTGCCGCTTTGACTAAAACCTCGGGCTTTCAAATTTCGTAGGTTCAAATCCCACCCCCGCATCACACGCGCTAAACTTTTATATTCAACAAACGCGGTAAAATTTTGGGAAGCATTAAATGAAAATAGGGCAAAAAGGAATTAGTAGAGTCGCGATAGTGGTAATAGCTGTTGCGGTCGTTGTCGTAGTCGGAGCTGTTTTAGCCGTAGTCCTGCTGAAGCCCGGAGAGGGTCCAGCCTCAGGCGGTCCAACAACACCAACAACCCCAGAAGAGGGATATCTTGGGGATGTAGAACCATACGTCAAACAAGAGGGTATTACGAAAGTTTGGGATTATCGGAATGTCAATGTATACGTAACCATAGGGAACAGTGGAGAAGCAGGCGTAGTTGCAGTAACGTTTCAATGCTCAAGACAGGAGACGCAAACAGAATACATTTATCTGGATAAGGGGGAAGAAAAGCGAATATCTTTCAAGATATATGAGGCTGGTTGGTATGGGTCGAGATATGGCGAAGAGTTTGAGTATACCGTGACGGTCTCGCCTACCCCTGCAGTATACATTCAAGGAAAACCGGGGCAGGATTACATCCCAGAGTTATCAAATATAGAAATAGTGGCAGATGTAAGCGAGGGAGTTAAAGTCGATGTGCTGTTCTCCGATGATAAAGGCAGAATACTTGCTTTTGAAGGTATACCAGTGGATGTAACTGTAAAAGTATATACAGAAAAAGATGTGCAAATTTACGAGAAAACTGTGACGATTGATAGCTACAAAGATGCTAGTTCTCGTCTTGGTGGTGAAGAAATCGAAGTTCCTTTTGATTCCGATCTAAAAGATGTTGGATTTGTAGAAGTAATTGTGCATACAAGTAAAGGAGATTTTAAAGACGAAGTACGTGTTTAGCTCAGAATTTTCGATTAGCTATAGTTAGAGAAACCTGCAATTACGTGGAGTACATGTAATGGTAGCCCGGGAGAGATTCGAACTCTCGTCGAGGGCTCCAGAGGCCCCTATGCTTGACCGCTACACCACCGGGCTCCAGCCTACGCCATCAAAACATGGATTCTACATAATAACTTTAGCGTTGCGTCATGCGCCGCTTTTTCTTGAGGGCTTCTCGGACGCAGTGGCAGTCTTGGATAACTGGGTCCCATTTATCGCAGCACCATAGCGTATCCACTATTGGGTCCTTGTTTTGGGCGTAGCGCGTTGAACAGAACATGGTTGTCGGATACTCGTAAGGGTTATGGCTGCCACAGTTGCCGCAGAACCTTTTTTCTTTCTCTCCCTTTTTCATTCATTTTCTCCTCCGAGCGCCAAACTTTCCGCGCTTAAGATACGGCGTACGCGTGAATCTGCTGCCCAGTCTCTCAACGACGGAAGCAACGATTATAGGGAAAATTATTAAAGCGTCGCCGATGACCATGGCTTTGTCGGCTTCACCTTTCACTTTTCCCCAGCTTACTGTTTCTCTAAGCGTAGAGCCTGATAAGCCTCCAGTTTCAGGTCGATCCATGGTTATTACCACCGCGTAATCCATGCCCTTCTTAGCCGCAATAGCGGCAGATTGAACCGTGTTTCGGGGTACTCCGCCGCCAATCACTACCATCCCGTTTTTAGGCGATTTCCTACAAATGTCGCATATAAGCGGCACATCCTTGAAGGCGTCAACCTCTAGAATGCTTTTTTGGTTTTCCTGTGAAGCGTGAAGCAAATGGATATAGCCGAATTCCGAGTCGCGGACCGCTGGAATGAAGATAGGCACATTTTCCTCGTACGCCGCGCGCAGAATCGAGTTCGGGTCCTTGAGCCTCTTGCCTAGTTCCCAAGCAAACTCGTTTGAAGCGAGGCTTTTTCCCTTTCTCTCAGCAGCGATCTCGCGGTACATTTCAGCAAGCTGATAGTCCAGTCGGACGTAGTCTTCTTCTGGCACGAAAACGTCATAAATGCGGAATATGTGGTACTTGTAAAGCTCATCGTCATCTACGACCCAGCTTCCTTTATAGTGGTGCCCGTTCAAGGCTTCTATGGCGTCGTGGACCATGCTGGCTCCTGTGCTGACTACAACATCGACGAGATTTGCACGAATGAGATCAGCGACGAGCGTGCGCATTCCCGCTGGAACCACGGCGCCAGAAAGAGCTAGAAACACGGTGCATTCTTTGTCTCGCACCATTTTCTCGTATATGTTGCATGCTCGGGCGAGTCTTCCAGCGCCGAAAGAGCCTGAACCCTTAAACTGCTGCATTAACTGGTCCACTGTCAATGCGCCGTTTATTTTTATGTGTTTCACTGGATTCTGGAGATAATCCTTCCGTCTCATCAAAATCACCGTTTGGATGGTTCTATTCTCTATAGAGTGTGAAAAAAGCCTTTTTTATATTTCGTTTAAAGAGCGAAATGGCGGGGTCGCTGGGACTAGCTCCCAAACGGGTTCAAGTCCATTTTTACCTTACCCACTCAAGCCTTCAGCTGCAAGCCTTCTCGGTTTTGAGAAGTAACATACTCTTTTACGTCGGATGCGCTTTTCTCAGTTGATTCAGAGTGATTGCTGCCAGAACCGCTGAAACTGCTCCTACTGCCAAGTATGCCACATGAGGCAGAAATGTTACATGAGTCAGACGGCTGTAGATAAAACTGAAAAGAAGGATCCCAGATGCAGCTAGGGCTGTTAACGAGACTTCTTTTCTGTAGTCGAAAAGTGCTTTTCCGACGAGAGGTCTTACTGGCATGAGAGAGGAAAATACGGTTATTAGGGTAAGCCACAACCCGATCTCACCTACAGACAACCCGATTTCACCTACAGTATTGAAGCCTAGCACTAATAATCCTGCGAAGGGAAGCGTAAGCGCCAGAAGTAAGAGCATTTTTGACAGAACAAATAGCCCTTTAGCCTTCTTAGAAATTTCTCCGCTTCGGTATCTTGTAATTCCGGGAGAACCGAGGGGAAACTGGAACACGAGACCAGAGATGAGAAACATTATTATTCCATACATCCAAAGTCTGAATTGTTTATGGACCCTGCAGATTCGAGCGCAACAAGCCTCAAAAAGCTCCGCAAAAATAATCACTACGCATACGGAAACCAACGCTGGAGGAATAAAATTAGCAAGTCCCGAGGTAGTTAGGAAGTTTTGTAAGCCGTTTGCTTCCTCCACGCCAAAAACAACCGTCGCAATCAAAGCTGAAACGCCGAGGGCTGCCACTTCTCCTCTTGTAATGAAGGGCGTTTTTTCTAAGGCTTCCAACTTCGTTTTGTCGACCGTTTCGAACAGTTTTTCACCATAAAGCTGTAGGAACTGTTTAAGTTCGTCAGGGATCGGTAGTTTTGAGATAGCTAAATCGAAGGACGCGCCCAAACCGGTCAAGTTCGCCAATATGGCACCTGTAGCCACGGTAAATGCTCCTACCGCTGCGCCAACAACGTATAGGGGTCGAAGGTATATGACTTCAGCATCATAAGCGTTGGGGTTCTTGCTTTGCAGATATTCGTCAAAGTTTGTCAATCCGTCATTGTCGGAATCGAGAGAAGCGTCCTGAGCGTCAAGAGGGTCTAGTCCATTGTCTATTTCCCACTCGTCAGGCATTTCATCGTTGTCGTCATCCGCATCTGTTATGTCGGGGTCACCATCTCCATCTGTATCTTTTTGAACTGTGATGGTAACCGAGTCAGTTTGGCTGTTTCCAGCTGCGTCCTTCACCGTTAGTGTAACGGTGTAGGTTCCCGGTTCCGTATAGGTGTGGGTTAAGGTTATGCCTGTTCCAGTGGTTCCATCTCCGAAATCCCATTCGTAGCTAACGATGCCCATGTTGTCGCTGGAGCCTCCAGCATAGAAACTTACGACGTTGCCCTCAACTACCATTTTGTCTGGACCCGCGTTAGCTACGGGCTTGGTGATGTCTGGCGCAGGAGTTGGCTGAGTGCCATCTTGCCCGGTGCCATCTGATGGTGTAGCAGGTGAAACTGTTATGATGACCGTGTCTGTGTCCCAGTTTCCGGCAGCGTCTGTAACGTTTAATGTGACTGTGTATGTGCCTAGAGTTGCGAAGGTGTAGGTGGGGTTTACGCCGGTTAGGGTTTGTAGTGTTACATCCGTGAAGGTCCATGTGTAGCTTACGATGCCTACGTTGTCTGTTGAGCCTGAGCCGTCGAAGGTTACTAGCGTGTCTTCGTCGACTGCTTGGTCTGGACCTGCGTCAGCTGCGGGATTTGTGGCGTCAACCACTATCTGCCATGTTGCTGTGGCGTTTGGACCTGCGGCTCCGTGTTCATCTTGTGGCGTCACTTCTACTCTCCAGATGTCGCCTACAGCGGTGTCTGCCGCTGGAACCGTGTTTCCAGTGTGGTCTCCCCTACCTGCAACTTCATCGTCAACGAATTGGCCGGTTCCAGTGTCTACTAACCAGCGGTATGTGTACGTGACTGAGTCTCCATCTGGATCTGCTGGTGTTGGTCCAGTTACCGTGACTGTCAAATCGTCATTTTCCTCTACGGCGAGGCTTGGTGTAATCGACAGT
>CAZYUQ010000054.1:0-9906 GCA_964650565.1 uncultured Candidatus Bathyarchaeia archaeon
TAGAGCGGCTGCCTTGTAAGCAGCAGGCCGCGGGATCAAGGCCCGCTCGAGGCTCCTCAATGACATTGTGTAGTTGTGTTTACACGCAAACAGAAACATTGACATTTCAGATCTGAATCAGGCGTGCAAAACAAAAAGGGAGAGCAAAACTGTGGTTCACTTACACCTTCACGGCTTAAGCAGATGCTGCCAAAAGAACCATACCGCCAAACTGTGCAACACGCGCACCAGCCGCAGACTTCAAATCAACAATTTTCACTTTTACACCTTTGTTTGCGGCAATCTGCATTAACCTCTGCAATCTGCTTTTCGCGCGGCAGCCGCCGAGATACGCGTCAGTAAGCAGCAGATGCTCTGGCTTCGGCTTGCCCTCTTTCCATGGACCATAAATTAAGTCCTCTATCTCCGTGAGCGAGTAAAGCACAAGTGCTTCGCGTCCTGAAGCGTTAAGCCGCTTCTCAAGCAGCTCAACCAGCACCTCAGCCTCCTCTGACGCGGTTTCGCTGAGTATCTGGTGGAACGTAGGACTTTTCACTAGAAGCGCTACTTCAGGTAGCGTGCCTGCAGGACCTGTGACTTCTGAAAAAGCCGCTTTGCCCGAGCCCTGAGCAAGCCACGCGTGATGCAACTGAACATGGCCAACGAAGCTTTTGCCGTAATTGCTTTTCGCTGGCGAAGCAAGGACAATGCTTCTTACGCCTTCTCTCAGCACAGGTCTTAACGCGTTAATTAAGGCTTCATGGAAATTGTACAGTGCCTTCGTGTCGTTCCGTGTGCCTTCAAGCTGGATAATGCTTTCGTACTTGACTACTTTGCTGAAAACTCTCCACAAAACCGCGCGTTCCTCTTCTAACCCAACCAGCACTGCCACAGAATAACCACGCTTTCCCCTCTTTCTTTTTTGATTCACTGAAACTCGCCTCTATCCCTTATCACGTCTTTCCTTTTAGGGCTTACCGCACTTAGGCAGCCACATATGCATCCACCAAAATACAATTAGCCTAAGGCTGCAGTCAAGCTCTATAAACTGCTGCATAGGTAGTTTTCATCTACACTTTTAGAAATCACCAAGAATCCTTAAGAAACGGTTTCCTCCAGTTCTGCTTTGGGTAGTTGGCTGTAAAGTTTTCCATCCCTCATGTAGAGCAAGCGGTCTGTGAACTCTTTAACGTAGCCTGCATGTGTAACTGCCACAACCGTTTGTCCCTGTTCCTTGCTGGCTTTGTGGCACAGCAGTATGATCTCCTTGCCTGTTGTTGTATCCAAGTTTCCCGTTGGCTCGTCTAACAGCAGAATTTTCGGCTCATTAGCGAAAGCTCTGGCAATCGCCACTCTTTGTTGTTCTCCGGAGCTTAGCTCAACTGGCAGGCGGTTGATTTGATTTTTCAAGCCTACCAGTTCCAAAAGTGTGTTTGCGCGTTCGAAACGTTGATTTTTAGGCATGTCTGTCGGCGCCAGTGCGGCTTCAACGTTTTCGATTGCTGTTAACGTCTGTATCAAGTTGAACGCTTGGAAGACAAAGCCCACTTTCTCCCGTCTGAACTTAACCAGTTCAGGTTCCCTCAGTTCTGAAACGTTTACGCCGTCTACACTTACTTTGCCATTTGTTGGCTTGTCAAGCCCACCCAGCAAGTTAAGTAGGGTAGTTTTGCCGCTTCCAGACGCGCCGATTATGGTTAGAAACTGCCGCTTAGGAACTTCCAAATTGACCTCGTCAACCGCTTTCACTTCGCCGCCGCTCTTTAACCTGTAGCTTCTTGAAAGGTTCCGCACTTCAATTATGTTTGTGTTCCCCAATTCCCGTTCACTCCTATATGGCTCTCAGAGCATCAGTTGGCGTTAACCTAGCTGCTTTCCATGAAGGATAAAGACCTGCTGCTATGGTGCTTACCACTGAAACCGCAAACCCCACGGCTACAACAACGGGGTCAATCGCAACTAATTCACCCATTGTTGAAAGGAAATACCACGCGAAGCCGCAGCCAACAACACAGCCTATTACGCCGCCTATGACGCCTTGCAGTGCTGACTCAATGAAGATTTGGCTCACCACGTTAGAGCTGCTCCAGCCAATAGCCTTCAAGATGCCAATCTCTCTTGTACGTTCCGAGACAGCTGCAAGCTGAGACCTGACTGTAAACAGCACCGCCACTACAACCAGCGCAAGGGATATGTTCCAAGCTGTTCCCTCCCCGATTGTGATGACGCCAGAGGTTGTGGCAGCCAAGTCGGAAGCCGCTATCGGCGTTGCACCTATCCATCGGCTTGCTAGTTCATCTGATACTGCATCCACTTCTCTTGGGTCGGTGACTTTTATGAGCGCCACGTTGACTAAGCCCGTGTTATCGTCTGGCAGGGCTTTTTGGCAAACAGGTAGGTTCACGTAGATGTGCGACTTCAAAATGCTTGCGGCGTCAACGTTGACTAAGCCGACAACTTCGTATTTGCCTTTCATGTATGCCACGTTAGAGCCTATGGTCAGGTTGTTGAGCCGTGCGTATTCGTGGTCGACAAGCGCCACGTTTCCATCTTCTGGTGTTAAGTAGCGTCCTTCAATAACACTGTTAGGCAAAATCGCGTTAGTCTCAGTCTCACTGGGGTCTATGCCTGTGAACACGACGGCGCCCATCCGATGCATAAGCACAGGCACAGCGTGTTCTACACCTGCGACATCGCTGATTTCCGCAATGCTGCTTTGGTTAAAAGGAAACGAGAAAAGATGATTAGCGATGTAGCAACCAGTTCCTGAGGGCACTACGGGTGCTGAATAAATCAGAATTAAGTCCGTGCCGATGTCCTTGAGAGGGGTGGCAGTGACTGCTTCCCAGCCTCTGGCGGCTGTAACAAGGCTTACCAAGGTGGCAACGACAATCACGAAACCCGCGATGTTAGCTGCTGTTCGATATTTCCTCCGCCGCATTTCTTTAAGGGCGTAAACATGAGGTATCATGAGCTAACCTCGTTTGTTCATTATGTTCGCATACGTATTTAATTTTTCGTAATACCCCTCCGAAGGCACGCCTCAAGAAAAATTAGCAGAGAGAACGTTTCTTGGGCTTCATCCAGTTAGCTTTTTGCCCTTTTCACCGCCTGAATAAGTCACGCCTGCCCGTCTTTGTGCATAGCGTGTTTGGTTACCGTTGGTCCAGCACTGCGACCTTTATTTGGTTTATTTGCTCGTTTGACCTGAGAGTGTCTACGAATTTTCTTATCATCTGCGCCTGCCCCTTCAGTAATATCACTTCAAGGCAGTAGCCTTCGTGAATGTGTGCGTGGAGAAAAGTGGAGACGAGTCCGCTGTAAACGTGTTGTGCATCCAGTAACCGCGCTCTGTCAGCTTTTTCCCTGTAAATTATGGTTATCGTAGCCATAGTTTCGCCTTTAATCTCCTCGATTCGGATGTCCTCTTTCAAGAACAGGCGCAACGCTTGTCTCACGATTTCAGAGCGGCTGGCGAATCCTCTCTCTTTTATCATGGAATCTACTTGCTCAAGAAGCGTATCGGGTACTGATAGGCTGACAACTGTCAAACCGTTAACACCACTACTAAACGTGGCTTACGCCATTAATAAATTTTATTAAAAAATTACTTAAAAACAATTGAAATTATTAACGATAAAGCAAACATTAATAAGTTCCAGAACGCTGTGATGCATATGAACCGCAAACAGAAAACACTTCTCGCGGTAACAGTTCTCACAATAATCATACTAATCGTTGTAGCTTCCACCCTTTCAGCGACAACACCAACCACAAACAAGCTGCAAGTAATCGCTGCCTTCTATCCGCTGGCTTTTCTCAGCCAAGAAATCGGCGGCGAACACGTGCAAGTAACCCAGCTAATCCCCAACAACACGGAGATTCACTCTTGGGAGCCTTCCGCTTCGCACATATCATCCGCAGAAAAGGCCGACATCATCGTTTACAACGGAGCAGGCTTAGACCGGTGGATGGAAACCGAAATCTTACCCGCATTGTCCAACACGAAAAACCGAGCAGTAGTAGACACCACCAACGGCTTACCGCTTCTAAGCGGAGAACCAGACGAGCATGATGAAGAAGCCAATGAATCTGAAGAGAATCATGAGCACGGCTTGTATGACCCGCACACGTGGGTAAGCCCGTACATGGCAAAACTGCAAGCAGAAAAAATATACACCGCGTTTATCCAAACAGACCCTGCTCATGAAAGCTACTATACTGAACGATGGCTCAGTCTGAAAGAGCGTTTAGAACAGTTGGATGGCAACTACACACAAGGGCTTTCTACCAAGCAGAAGGATACACTTTTTGTTTCTCACGAAGCATTCAGCTATCTTGCGTACAGGTACGGTTTTGAACAGCACGGCGTCATCGGTTTATCCGCTGACGAGCAGCCAAGCCCAACCACAATCGCAGGCATCGTGGATTTGATGATTGAACACGAGACTTTCGTGGTTTACGTTGACCCAGTCTACTCAGAAGAATACGCTCAAACTCTCAAAAACGAGTTGCAGAGCCAGACAGGACACGCCGTCACCATCCTGAAACTATACCTGATGCTGGGGCCAATCGACGCCAAAGACTACTTCCAGCAACAACTATTTAACTTGGATAGCTTAAAACTTGGCTTGGAAGCTTCCTGAACGCTCAGCCGCTTGAGCGTAAACCTTTGAAGTCGGCATGGAGAGGAAAACAAATAGCCGCAACCAAAGAAGTACCTATCTTAGAGTTACGCGATGTTGATGTAACCCGAGATGGCGCGCGCGTCATTCAAAACGCCAACTTCGCAATTGACACTGGCGATAACGTGGGCTTAGTTGGACCCAACGGCGGCGGCAAAACCACGCTGATTCTATCCATTCTGAATTTCCTTCCCCGCACAAAAGGCGCCATACGCTTATTCGGCGTTGACATCGACAAATTCTCAGCTTGGGAAAAAATCGCTTACATCTCACAGAACGCCACAAACTTTGACACTAAATTCCCCTTAACCGTGCGCGAACTCGTCGCGTTAGGACGCATCAGAAAAGGTAACATCGGCAGAAGATTCAAACGCGAAGACTGGGAAGCTGTTGACGACAGCATAGTATTCATGGGTCTCGAAGATGTGGCGCACAAGCGAGTTGGACAGTTATCTGGCGGGCAGAAACAGCGAGTGTTCGTAGCCAAAGCCTTAGCCAGAAGCCCCGAGCTTATCCTGCTGGATGAACCCATTGTCGGTGTTGACGCTGCAACCCAAGAAAAATTCTTCAAGAAACTCAGCGACCTGAACACGGAAAAACGAACCACCATCCTGCTTGTAACCCACGACCTCACTTCTGTTTTCTGCCGCATGTCCAAAGTACTCTGCGTAAACAGGCAAGTTGAAATTGCACAAATAACAGCAGACCTTGACCCTGGCTCGCTGCTTAAACGAGCGTACGGTGATCACTTCCACTTTGTGTTCCATAGGCATGAGTGCAAGGGCGTTTTCGGAAATGAGCACAGTTAACATTTTTGAATTATTCGGTTACCGCTTCTTCCAAAACGCCTTAGTAGGCGGCATAATAGCTGCCGCTGCATGCGCCGCTGTTGGCTTATTCCTGATTCTGAAAAAAGAAGCTATGATCGGCGACGGCATTGCGCATACAGCCTTCGGCGGCATAGCTTTAGGTCTTTTGTTTGGTGTTAATCCTTTGTTTACGGCGCTTGGGGCTTCAGTGCTGGCAGTTCTCGGAGTATCCTACATGCGGAAAAAAGGTGTAGCCCCCTCTGACTCAGCCATAGCCATCATGCTAACATTAGGCTTCTCCGTTGGCTTAATCGTGATAAGCGTGGCTGGCGGCTTTAACGTGGAGTTATTCAGCTACCTTTTCGGCTCAATCTTAACAATAGACGAAGCCGACCTGCTACTGGTATCCCTGCTTGGCGTGTTGGTTTTGCTGTTTTTAGGCTTTTTCCGCAGAGAACTCCTCTCAATGGTCTTTGACGAGGACGACTCACGCATAATGGGCATACCCACCAACGCTTTCTCATTGGCTTTCGACTTGCTGGTTGCAGCAACAATCGTGCTCTCGATAAAGGTCATAGGCACAATCCTCGTGGTGGCGCTTCTAGTGCTTCCAGGTCTCTCAGCGTTGCAATTGAGTTTTTCGTTCAGGAAAACAATTTTTGCTGCCATAGGCTTCAGCATGATAAGCACTGTGCTCGGCATCTTGTTTTCCGCCGCGCTTAACGTGGCGACAAGCGGCTTGATAGTTTTTATTGCAGTTTTGTTTTTCCTGCTCGCTATGGTTTACAAGAAGCTGCAGTGAGGAACAGGTTTAACCCTTTTTTGCGTGTGGAGGCTGTTGAGTTGACACTTCATTGCTCGGTTTGGCGTTACTGCTTTTCTGTTGCTTTTCTTATCTCAGCTAAAGCCTCTGAAAAGTCGGCTTTGTCCTTCCTCAAAACTCTCTTAGATACACCTAACAAGGTAACGCAACCCTTCTCGGCTAATTCCTTCTCCAAAATTTTTAGCGCTCCACCCATTCTCATCGCGTAAGTGCCAAACAAAATCGCCTTCTTGCCTTTGCACTCTGGCAGGCGCTTTACGAAGGAAGACACTTCTGGCGCAGGTCTTAGACCGATCGCAGGCGTGCCCATAATCAGCAGTTCAAAGTCGTCAGCGACCGAAGGCTTAGAAGTGGTGACATCGAAAATCGGCGCCTTTAACAAATCGCCTATAGCTTCTGCAAACCGTTTAGTGTTGCCCGTATGCGAACAGTACAAAACGCATGTTTTCATGGCTTTATGTAGCGGCAAATGATGTTATATAGCCTTCGTTTCTGGCGCACTACACGGTTACTGCAACAGTTGCCAAATAAGCAACCATCAACACGTTAAACAGGAACAGCGTGGCAATATTCAACGAGCTAAAGCGGTTCACGTCCTTTTTCTGGTGTACTTTCACAAACCCGAGAAGCCCTGTCGTTAAGGGCATGGCTGAAAACAGCGCTACCATGCCCAAGTTAAGCATTGCCTGCGGGATTTGCCAAGCGTAAACAACAAACGTTACCGTAGCAGCGAAAGCCATTGCCACGATTACGGAGAAAACTGTGCGTTCGCCTTTGCGGACAACAAGATTTCTTTTTCCGCCTTTCTGGTCAATTGCACGGTCAGGCGCGGAAAGGCTGAGGCTGAGAATTAGCCCATACATGATGAAGGGGACAGTAAAATAAGCAAACAGGGGGTCAAACTGTCCCTTCACTGCCAAGTATCCTACGCCGGGTATTGCGAAGCCTGTTACCACTGCCACGATAACTTCGCCGAGTCCCCTTGAAATCAGGCGGAAAGGCGGCGCTGAATACGCCCAGCCTAGAAAATTCGCTCCCAAAGCAATAATCAAAAACTCTATAGGCGCTCCAAAGAAAAGAACGAGTGCTACCGCCAGAATATTCGAGAGCGCCAGCAGAGAAATTGAGATGTGTTTGGATAATGGGCGAAGTTTCGGGTTAGTTACCAGTATGGTGCTGCCTGAGAAAAACTTTTTCCGCTTAACATACTTGTCAACCTCCACGTCGAAATAGTCGTTGCTGTAGTGTGTTGAGAGGTCGCCTAAGAGCACGACAATGTAGCATAGCGCGGCGTGTGCGGGGTCCAAGTTTCCTCCGCCTGCAACTGCCAAGAGAGCACCCAGCGAAAACGCCAGTACGCCTCCTGCCACGATGTGCAAGCGTATTATTTTGAGGATTTTCGGTATGCCCATAAGCTCTTCTCTCAGCTTGAGTTTATGATGCAAATAACTTATATTTATTAAAATATCCTATAGAAGCTCAACTATGGGGGATTTGGGTGAAGGAGAGCATCAAGGCGTACATGGATCTTACGCGATTGCACTTCTTTTTTGTTTGGCCGACGCTGTTCTGCGCGGGGCTTTCGCTTGCTTTCCCATTCTACAACAGCTTTTCTTGGTTACTGGTGCTCCGTGTTGTGTTCATTGGTTTCTTGGGGTTTGAAGCTGGCTTAGTCTTAAACGACATTGTGGATTACAAAATAGATCAGAAAGAAGTAGAATTTGACAAGCTAACCAAGTACTGGCGAGTCTTCGGAAAAAGACCAATTTCCCAAGGGTTAATCTCCCCCCAAAATGCGTTTCTAGTCTTTGCCCTTCTCGTAGCTGGCGCTTCCATCCTTATTTTTACTCTTCCGTTCCCACACTCGTTTTACATTTTCGGCATTATGGCAACATGCTATTGCCTTGAATGCTTTTACCAACTCAAAAAGCGGAACCAAAGTTACCCGTTTGCACAGTTAATCGGACGAATAGATTTTACGTTGTTTCCCGTCGCTGGTTACCTCTGTATTGGTGGCTTTGACATCAACGCTTTACTCTTCGCTTTCTTCTTCTACCCGTTAGCCTTAGCGCATTTGGGAGTTAACGACATCAGCGATGTTGCCAACGACCGCGCTAAAGATATGAAAACCATCCCTGTATTGTACGGAATGAAAGGAACAAGCTACTGGATACTCTTCTTCACAATATTCCATATCGCTACTGCAGTAATCTTTCTAACTGTGCTTGGAACAGTGGCAATTATTGGTTTCGCTGTGGGCTTCTTGTTGCTGTCTATTGGGAATTTCATGATACTGAAGGGAAAAAGTGCCGCTTCAGGAATGAAAGCACTGCCCCTATTCCACTTAACCCTGATTATCTACGCAATTTCAATCATACTGTCCTATGTAATGTAGCGAATGCTGTTGCTGAAGCATTTCAAAATGCAATCAGTCATTCTCAAAATCTAATAAATTTAATCCCTGATAGCAGGGACAAGGCTACGTTGAGAACAATTCTAATGCGTATGCTTTTTGGCTTTCACCTTGTAATAGCGTCCATGCGTGTTTCTGTAGAGTTTTTTATGTTTATGCGTCATCTTCTTTCTATGCGACATTTCAAGTTCTCCACAATTGCCTATCCTATTATCGCGCTTGCTAACCATTAGGCAATAGTGTATAAGTGACGCCGCATTATATATAGACCAACAGTAATGGCGAAAGTTATGATCCTCAAATGCTCAAACTGTGGAAACACGTTCAAAATTGACGTCCTTAACGACAGCGACTACGTCACCTGCCCCATCTGTGACGCTGACTATACGGTAGTCGTCAAAGACGGGAAGGTTCAACTGAAAGATTTCATCTATGAAAACGAAGACTCTGGCGAATTGCTATAACGGCACGCGTGTTTGTTCAGAAAACTGATTGCTATCCCAGCCGCTTGGTCTTCAGTTTTAATTCAGGTGTTGGGCTTTAAATACTCGGCTGACTATATTATAATTGTAATAGATAGAATTCTTGAAGAATATTTCCCAAGCCTATCAACGTTTCTATTTTATTACAATGTTAGGAATGTTAAGTGGAGACGATTGTGACATGGAGGTAGTTTCAGGAACCATTTTTAAAATGGAACAGTGTATTAGAGCTAAACTTCGGGCTGCAGGAGCAACTTCAAAAGAAAAAGCCGTAACAATCCAAGAGGCTCACTTTGACATGCAGGAACAAAACTGGCTAAATTATGTTGCTGGCGGTTTGTTTGCCGTAGTAAAGAAAACAGAAGACAAGCGATATTACATCGCATCTTAAAACCAAATGTAGACGCGGAAAATCTAATTTTGCTCGGCCAAGCTCTCTTTCAGAAAACCCAACACCCTTTTTCTTCATTGTATCCGTACTGAGAATTGCTTTATAGAACAACCCGTAGAACTCGTTATAATGGTAAAATAGTTTAGAACGGAAGACACAACATAAATAATTAACCGTTCCGCTTCATGCATCTAATCTTTACATTTCACATCGTAAGGTAACCGTGACTTCTCAGCCATTCCAACTGATTTCTCCTGTACCGCCAGAAGATGTCTCCCCGCTTGTCTGACTGAAAATCCCAAGGAGAAACCAAAACGATGTCGC
>CAZYUQ010000055.1:0-9838 GCA_964650565.1 uncultured Candidatus Bathyarchaeia archaeon
CTTGTTAGCGTTCATGGCTTCCTTCAATTCTTCCATGGTTCTCGGTCGCCATTTGCCCCAGTCGGTCTCCAAAAACTTCAAAATAGCCTCATCACAGCTTGCTGGAGAACGTATTTTCGGGTAACTTTGCGCTGGCGCCTCAGCCGCTTCCTTAGCTGATTCTTTTTTATCTGGCGGCTCCGTTTTCACGGTGATTGTCGCTACGGTTTTTGGCTTGACAATTTCAAAAGCCTTGTTAACGTTCGTGAACAAGTTCGGCAGGTTCTCAAGGGTTTTGGTAACTTCCGCGTGGGTTCCTTTAAGTTCGAGTTCGTGCTCGCCGAGCTTAACGCGGAAAACAAAACTTTCCTGCTTTTCCTCACTCTCTTGCTTTTCCACGCTCTTTTGCGTCTTCTCGCTCTTTTTTGCTTTAACCTTTTTAGCTGGCACTGTTATCCCATGATATACACGTGTGTTATGCCTTTTAGGATTTACGCCTTCCACCACAAGCCCTTGCTAAACCCGTAGCACTGCACATTCGGGCGTAGCTTTGCGCGGCTATTTTAGTCGTTCCTTCAAAAGCTTGCTGACGAGTTCTGGGTCAGCTTTTCCCCTGACTTCCTTCATCACCAATCCCATGAGCATGCCGAAAGCGTTCTTCCCAAGTTTATCCACCGCTTGCCTGTTCACCGCAACTGCGCGGTCAACCACCCCAGCAAGCTCCGCCTCAGAAAACATCTTCAACCCCAGCTTAGACACGGCGTCCTGCACGCTTTTGCCTTCATTCTTCGCAAGCCACGTAACCACATCAGCCGTTGCCTCCTTCGCAAGCTCTCCGCCGCCAATCAACCCGAAAACTTGGCATAGTTGCTCTTCAGAAACCTGTTCTGTTTGGGTGCCGTCGCGTTTCAGCGCTTTTAACGTTTCCGTTAGAAATGCCGCAACCGTTGTGGCGGAAACGCCGCTTTCCCGCGCTATAACTTCGAATAAGCTGCTGTATTCGGAATCTACCACTTGTTTGGCTAATTTCTCGTTTAGACTGTACTCTTTTATTAAGCGTGCCAGCTTCTTTTCTGCAGGCTCAGGCAGGTTCTGGCGGACTTTTTCCACGAACGCGCTTGTTATCGGCGACGGCGGAATATCAGTTTCAGGATACATCCTTGCAGCGCCAGGCCTAGGCCGCATGTACCGTGTTGTGCCGTCAGCGTTTGCCGCCCGCGTTTCCGCCGGCACCCCCTCCAAAGCTTCGCGTGCTCGTTCAACCACTGCCCTCAACGCGTCTTCCGCGTTTTCTGGCACGTCAGCAACAAAAACCACCGCGTCCCCCTTGCTGGCGTTCACGGCTTTCCTTAGTGCTTCTACTTCTTCTGCGGTTACGCCGTAAGCGGGCAGCTCATCAGTGTGGAAGATGCCGCCGACTCTTCCCCAGAATCGTGCTCGGTCAGCTAGTTCGGTGCCGAGGCGGAAATCGGGTATGAGCTCGCGTTTGAGGAAGCCGTTGAAGTTGGGTAGTTTTGCTGCTTTGATGCAGTGGTGTTTGTTTAGGGCTTTTCTGAGGATTTTGCATGTGGTTTGCTTGAAAACCGCCGTGACATCAATGAACTCCTCTCTTAGATGTGCTACGTCTACTTTTTTCTTTTTTAGTTCGTCGCGTATGCCGAGGAGGTTCAGTTGGCGTTGCACCTCATACTCCACTACTTTGGAGATGAGTTCCAGCTCCTGTACGCCCTTGATTTCCACCAGCGCGCCGTTCGGAATAGACACATTCAAGTCTTGGCGTATTGTTCCTAAGCCGCGCATGACTCTGCCCGTGTCCCTCAAAATGCGCCCAATCGCGAATGCTACTTCCTGCGCTTCAGCAGGCGAGTATATGACTGGCCCAGTTGCCACTTCAATTAGCGGTATGCCCAAACGGTCTATGCGGTACCGTATTATCTTGCCGTCTTCTTCCGTGCCCGTTTTCCGCGCGGCATCCTCCTCTAGGCTCGCGTGCTGGATGGGGATGAGTTTGCCGCCGACTTCGATGCTGCCGTCTAACGCGATTACGCATGTCCGCTGGAAGCCCGTGGTGTTTGAGCCGTCTATGACTGTTTTGCGCATGACGTGCACTTCGTCAACTGGCTTCGCGTTCATCATCAACGCCGTCATCAAAACGGTTTCCACTGCCTCCATGTTCAGCGGGTGCGGTGGCTCCTCGTCCATTTCCACGAGGCAGGAAGTTGCGCGGTTGGCTTCGTAGCGGATGCGCACGCCCTTCTGGAACTCAAAATAGGCTGCGGGGTCTACTTGTCCCAGTTCGCTTTGGGTGGGTCGGAGCCTGCGGAGGAACACGGTTTCAGGCTGTTCCTTGAATAGTTCGGGTGGGCAGTTGCAGAATAGTTTGGCGGAGGTGGCGAGTTGCTGGTGGATTTCCAAGCCCACTTTTAACCCGATTTGGGCGTAGTTAATTGCCACTTGTTTCGCCTCCTTCGTTGGCTATTTCTTGAGGTAACGTTCTCGGCGAGTACTCGCCTGCGACGTTGGTTGTGAATAGCGCTTTTGCTTCTTCTGGGTTGCTGGTTTGTCCCAGCGTCCACATGAGTTTGACGAGTGCGGTTTCGGGGAACATGTCTGCTGTGGGGATTACGCCGCGCGTAAGCAAATCGCGTCCTGTGTCGTACACGTTCATGTTTACGCGTCCCCAGATGCACTGCGACGCCAAAGCGACGACTACACCCTGCGCAACGGCGTTTTCTATTGCTTTGAAGCAGACTTTGCTTACATGCCCTAAACCTGAGCCTTCGAGGAGTATGCCTTTGTAGCCTTTCTCCACGTACCAGTCGATGACTTCAGGGTTTAAGCCTGGATAAAACTTGATTAGCGCGACTTTGTCGCTGAACGCGGGCTTAAGGTTAAGCTTTTTTGCGGGGTCGCGCTTCGCATAATCGCCTGTAAGCATGGTTATTTCTTGGTTGTTCACGCGTGCGATGGGCGTGGCGTTCACGGGCTTAAACGTGTCTCTGCGGCTGGTGTGGCACTTCCTGACTTTCGTGCCCCTGTTGAAAATTATGCTCGTGTCAGAGGTTGTTTCATGCATGGCAATGACCACTTCGGCGAATGGCGCTTTTGCTGCGGCTTGAACTGCGCCGATGAGGTTGGTTGCCGCGTCGGAGCTTGGGCGGTCAGATGAACGCTGCGCACCTACAACTATTACTGGTACGGGCAGGTTTTGCAGTGCGAAGCTTAGGGCTGCCGCAGTGTAAGCCATCGTGTCTGTGCCATGTGCGATTATGACGCCGTTTACGCCTTCCGCTATGTGCCGTGCTGCGGCTTCTGCTATTTGTGTCCAGTGCGCGGCGGTTATGTTTTCGCTGTACAGGCTGAGCAGAATTTGGGTGTCTACGCGGGCGATGTCGCTGAGTTCTGGCACTACGCCGTACAGGTCGCTGGCAGATAAGGCTGAGCGCACGGCTCCTGTGCGGTAGTCTACGCGGCTGGCTATGGTTCCACCCGTGCTCATTATTGCCACGCGTGGCAGGTCTGGGTTTTGTTCTGGGAGCGCAGGTGTGGCAAATGTGGGTTTGGCTCCTTTGCCTATTTTTTCTATTTTTGTGTCGGGTGTTATGTGTACGCCGATGTTGTAGCCGCTCTTCAACTTGACGACGACGTGTGTGGTGTCGCCTGTTTCTGAGCGGGGAATAAGAATGCCTTCGTAGGCTTTGTTTTTGCTGGTGACATGTATTATGTCACCAACCGTGCAGCCTGCTTTTTTGAGGGCGTTAAGTGCTTCGCCTTTGTAGCCTGAACTTTCAGCTTTTTCGCTCATTGCTGTTTCTCCAATAATTCAGTGAGAAAGAAGGCGGTTTAACTCTTTAACTCTATCGCACAACAATCAGCCAGCTAGGCTTGCGTTGGTTTTCTGTTTTTCCAATTTCCAAGCTTAAGCTTCAAAAAATCAAGGTTAATCTTTCGGTTGTACATGACTGTTATTATTTCGGCTATGCTTAGTGCGCCGATGGCGTGAAGCGGAATCCAATCATACAAGTACATCTGCGAAACCACAGGAGCATTAACCACTGACTGCAAAAATATGAAGCCTACATCATAATAGAAGAAGAACGGCAAATTCGTAGCTGCAATAAACACAGCACATCCAGCGATAAACTTCCACCATGCTTGCCTATTATACCACAACAGCAACGGCACCGCAAAGAGTGCACACCGCGGGTCGAATGCGCCGAACGTGAAAAACAACGCTGACAACCACGGCTTCTTTGCAAACCCGAAATACAAGGCGCCCACTAGAAGCGTGTTTTGCAGGATGTGGGCGTTTGCCAAGAGGTAGCCGCAGTAGTAGCACGGCGAGAAAGTTTGAACCTGCAGGCTTATCATGCGGTAATGAAGAAAATTGGCGAAATCATAACTTATTGAAGGCGCAATTAGTATCGGGTCTAAGACAACAATCATTGCGACCGCGGCAGCAAGAAACAAGTTCTTCTCTTCAACGAGCCTGAAAACAAAAAACGCCAGAGCTATAATCGAAAGGAACATGACTATGTCAAAAGCGTTCAGCGCGTTCTGGTAGCTTAACGATAGAAACGGCGCGAAAAGGATCAGGAAAGAAGGCGTGTACTTGAAAGGCTGTGGCGTTCCAATAATCGGGTAATCGCTAGGCAGGGAACCATCGTAATACACTTTGGTTGGGTTATTGAACAGTCGCCACGCTCCCATGTAGTACGCTGAGAAATCTCTTGCGAGCGTCGGCGTCTGCGGCTCAAATGTTTGGGGATACGCGTAACAGAAAATGCCGAAGTTCAACAGTAACGCTAAAAGGATAACCGAGATAATCGCGTTTTTCTTAGTAAACAGAGGCTTCATCGGCTTTCTCCATGCGGCTGCAGCAAAGCTGGATGGTGGAGGAACTTACTTGACTGGCAATTTATTTTTTGCGGTGAAACACCACTGCCCAAACAGCCCAGCTCACTGGCAGAAAACTTTAATTACAGAAAATTTCTGTCCTACTGCAGAGGAGAACACCCTTAGATGCCTGCCTGCCCACACTGCAATGCCCCAGTCCCTGAAGATGCAGCTTACTGCAGCAGTTGCGGAGCCGCAATAAACCCGCCAGCAACACCCAAACCACAAGAACCACCCGCTTCGCCAACCGCATCAAGCGACGACGCCATGTACGAGCGACTGGAAAAAGCAATGCGGCGAAACGAACTTTTGACCTACGCGGCAGCAGGCTTGGCAGTGGCTACCCTTTTCGTCATAATACTAATCGCCTTCCTGTAAACACTAAAAACAATTCAAAGAGGTGACAAAAAACGGACGACACCCTTGAAGAAACAATCAAACGCGTAGAACGCTCAAACAGAATCCTCACCGCAACAGTTCTCGTTGAACTTCTAGTTCTGATACTCTTCATCTAAGAGCACGATAACGCAACCAGCAATTCCTTTCACTCTTTATATAGTTCCTTTATATAAGGGGGCTATAGTTTTCTCCGAGCACTAGCGCACAACAATACTTTCCACTAACCGCCAATCACAGAAAGTTACCAATTTGCTTTTCAGCTCATCTGCACACAAGTTACCGCAGCATCTTCGACACGTACACGCCATCACGCGCATAACCAAACCGCGCATAATACCGCTTCGTACCCAACGCACTAATAACCAACAACTTCTCCACACCAAACTCATCACGCGCCACACGCTCAGCCTCACCCAACAAAACCCCACCATAACCCTTATGCTGCCACGCCCCAGCCAAATGCCTACCAACAGGTACCAACGGACCATAAACATGTAACTCCCGCACAACAGCCGAACGCACCGCTGAAATTTCTGGTCTATGCGCCTTAGCAGAAGGCACACGCAAACGCAAATACCCCACCAAAACATCATTACTCACATCCTCAGCAGAAATGAAAATTTCCTGCCCCTCAGAAGCCTCATAACGCGTAGTTAAAACCTGCACCTTATCCACATCAGGCTTCACTCCATCAAACGCCACACGATGCCCAACCTCCCTACACCGAATACACCCACACCGCTCGCCCTGCTCAGCCAGCTTTCGCTGCACTTGCTGACGCAAATTACTCTTATCCACCCCAGCCACAATCAACCCCGCAGGAATATCCCGTTGCACACGCATAACACGCACCCACAAAGGAAGCGCCTTCTTAACCTCAGCGATTAAGCTTGCCGCCTCCTCAGTCGAATACGGCACATACCTGCCCATGCGGTACCACTCACACGCCCGAGTGCCCTCCAACACCAAACACGGATAAATCTTAATCATATCAGGCTTAAACGCTGAATCCGCAAAAACACGCTTGAACGCCTCCAAATCCCTCGCTCGACTTGAACCAGGCATCCCAGGCATCAAATGATAAACCACCTTCAACCCGGCATCCTTAGCAACACGCGTAGCTTCCACAACATCCGCAACCGAATGAGTCCTCCCCACCAAACGGTAAATCTCATCATCAGGGTTTTGAACTCCGAGTTCCACCCGCGTAACCCCCATACCAAGCATAACGTCCACATGCGTTTCCTTCGCCCAGTCTGGTCTAGTTTCCACGGTTATGCCCACGTTGCGCACTCTGCTCTTTTCCGCGTTAGCCTTAGCCTCCTCCAACGTTGCCGATGCCTTACCCGTAATCGCGTCTAAACACCGCTGAATAAACCACGTTTGATACTCAAGCGGCGTCGAAGGAAACGTTCCGCCCATGACAATAAGCTCAATCTTATCCACCTGATGCCCTATAGCTGTGAGTTGTTCAATGCGGCTTTTAACCTGCAAGTACGGGTCAAAACTGTTTTGTATTCCGCGCATGGCTGCTGGTTCAAATCCCGTGTAGCTTTGTGGAACGCCGTGTGTTGGTCCGCCTGGGCAGTAAGCGCAGGGTTCAGGCTGCGGGCACGGATGTGGTTTGGTCATGACAGCTACGACGGTGACGCCTGAGATTGTGCGTGTGGTTTTTCTGCGTAGGATGGGCATGAGTTTGCGTTTTTCTTTTGGTTTCAAAGCGCTTATGATTTCTGCGTTGGGTGTTGTGCGTTTGAGTTTGTGTTTGGCGGCGACTTGGTTTTTGATGCGGTTTAAGTCGTCGCGTGTGGGCGACGGCAAAACCATTAGGGTGTTGATGATTTCTCGTGTTGGGTTGTCTGTGTTCAAGGGTGGGTTACCGTTTAGAGTTTTGGTGGGGTGGTAGATAAACTACGCTGGCGCAGAGAGGAAGCTTCAATTGTTGCGTTTATGGGAACATTGCCTGTTAAACGTAAAACTTGGCTGAATAACTGGTGATTTGGTTGTGAAGAATAAAAGTGGCTTGTTGTTTTACATCCAGTTTTGTCCGGGTTTCCGCTGCAGAACAATTCGCTTTTCATAGTTGCGTCTGCTTCTGATTTTCGGGTTTAACTTGGTTTTCTCTGCAGCTTGGATTTTCGGGGTTTGCGACCTGACTTTTCCAGCTTTTGAAAGTGAACCGTGAGTTGGCATCTAAATGCACCTGTTTTCAACTAAAGCTTAAGGGTAACTCTTAAACCTTTAGGCGGTATTAGCGCGTGGGAAAACCTATAGCCCCCTTATAGTTTCTTTATATAGTTTTGCTGGGAGCGTTGCGAGTAGACCCCCTATAGGTTTCTGCATACTATTTCTATTAGGCTTCAAATATGATAGCTGTGTGTTGTTTTGTTTGTGTTGGGTGGCTGGGCTTATTTGTTGGTTAGTTGGTCGGGGATTTGTGCTGTTGCCTTTTTCCAGTAATACTCGTACAGCGTTTTTGCCCATTCGACTGTTAAATCGGTTTTTGCTTTGAATCCGATGTAGTCCAGTTTGTTTTCCAAGTTTGGGAAGCCGAGTGCCGCGACCTCTTTTTCGGAGAGGCATAAGAAGACGTCAATTTTGTCCAGAAATCTGCTTTCTAACTTTTTGTTTTGAGCTGCTTTGGCGAAAACAGGGTGCGTTACCAGTTCGCGCATGCTTTGTGATGGCACGTAGTCTTTTGGCATTAGTAACCTGAATTCGGCGCCCCTCTCTAGTGCTTGCACCAGATAGGGAATTGTGCTTGCTAGAATTTGATTTGAGAGAATCCAGACGAACTTTTCGGCTTTCGCTATCATGTTTTCTATGTTATGGAAGGTAACCATTACGTCATTTACGAGTTCGAAGTTGTCAAGTATGCCTATGCCTGCGCGGAACTGTTTTGGGAATTCGGAGAGAGTGTGGGTTAGGAGGTATTCTCGGTTTTTAAAGAGAAACTTGAAGCCTGCCAGCAGATTCAGTGCTTCTTCGCCGTAGGGTGTAAGCTGAAAGGTACCATCAACATTTTTGGCTATAAGTTTGGCTTCGCTTAGTCTGGTTATGTTTCTTGATGTTTCTTGAACGGTGAAATCTAGTTTGCTGGCGATGTGCGACAGTTTCATAGGAGTCTTGTTCAAAAGTACCAAAATGTCCAGTCTGTCAGTGCTTGAAAGCTCAAAAAGCAAACTGCTGAAATCCCACATGTGACTGACGCGCCTTTGTCTCGTTCCCTATTCCACGTTTCATAATCGTTTGTGATATTTCATAGTTTCTGTTGAGGTTGCCTTATCACTCGTAACCGCGTAGTGTCTGGTTGAGGCGAAAACGTGACACGCAAAAGAATTGAGGAACACGCGTTCTCCATTGAAATGAAATCCGAAAACTGCATAAAGCGAATGTCCTTTCTCGACAGGGAAAACGGTCATGTCTTTTTTGAGGGATTCCTCGGTACACTCAAAAGCGTATCTTTAGTCGAAGACGTAATGCTGGAAATTGAAGGATGCAACGGCGTTCTACGGCTGGACATAACGCAGCAAGAACTTGCAAAGTGCCTTGCCGCGAATAAAGCAAAGGCGAATGGAGGTGGAAACCAATGAATAGGCAAAAAGTAAGGATGGCGCTTGCAGTCGTGATGGTCTTTCTGTTTCCTGTGGTTTACTATTACCTGTCGCCATATCTCATCATAATGGGCGCGGCTGAAGGCATAATCGCAGGTGATGTAATAGCTTTCGCAGGGCTTTTCGTCACTTCCATGTTTTTCGGGCGTGCTTGGTGCGGCTGGATTTGCCCCGCTGGAGCCACGCAGGAACTCTGCAGCAAAGTCAACGGTAGAAGATTCAACGGCAAAAAACGCAACTTGATAAAGTACTTCATCTGGGCACCGTGGATAGCAATCGTCGTCATAATGTTCATTCAAGCAGGAGGAGTCAAAGGCGTTGACCCGCTCTACCAGACATGGAACGGAATCTCCGTGCAAGACCTGCCCTCGCTGATTATGTTCGCAGCTATCGCAGGAGCAATCGCAATTTTCGCTCTCGTAGCAGGCAAACGTGCAGCATGTCACACTATATGCTGGATGGCGCCTTTCATGGTGATCGGAAGAAAAATCCGTAACTCGCTTAACATGCCTGCACTGCAGCTTGAAGCAGACAAAAGCAGATGTATTAACTGTAAGGCGTGCACGCGCAGCTGTTCAATGAGTCTAGACGTTAACGCCATGGTGCAAAATCAACACATGGAAAACTCGGAATGCATCCTGTGTGGAAACTGTGTTGATAACTGTCCGAAAGGCGTTATTAAATATTCTTTTGGCAGCAAGCAGTCTTCAGCGTAGGCGGCTTAAAATGGGCGTAGCCTCTAAAACAGGTATTGCCCATCAAGATTTTTCACCTACAAAATTAATGTCAGGGCACAGAGGCTTGAAAACGTCATTGCGCTGGCGGTAACGTATTTATCAGTAAGTGTTATTTTCAATGACTGCAACTGATGTTTCAGTGCAGAGGTCGCCGAGCTAGGTCAAAGGCGTAGGCTTCAGGAGCCTATCCTGTAGGGGTTCGTGGGTTCAAAT
>CAZYUQ010000056.1:0-9618 GCA_964650565.1 uncultured Candidatus Bathyarchaeia archaeon
CGCTTCCACCAACAATCTTCTTGCCTGGCCAGACGTTAATAACGCTTCCAGACAGACCTGACGGCATTGAAACGTTTATGTCGTATCCACCATTGGCTTGGTTGCTTACATCGATACTTCGCCCTGAAACTGCGCTGCCCCAGCTCTCAGACATGCCTGATCGCCCTGCTACAACTGCGTAACTTGAGTTCCATTGAGTTAGTCGACCGCCGCTGGTTGAGTATTTTACAAGCGAACCAATGTCATCACGGTAGGTTGTTCCTGAAGGAATGTTAGTCATGTTGAATACCCAGTCGCCAGTAAGCGGCTCATAGAACACCCAAGTCGTGGGTGCAGTGCTTCTGAAGAAGCCACCGCCACTCTGATACACTATGTATGAGAAGGCTCCACGGTAGTTTCGACAGTCCCAGTACAGTATTTGACCAAAGCTCGGTAGGTGACCATCCATTTTGTTTCTCCATAGCACTTCGCCAGTATGCAAGTCTATAGCAACAAGTGATTCAGTGTTACCTTGAACCGAATATTCGTTATAGTATAGTATTCCGTTAACGATTAGGCGCGTGCTCCATTTGCCTTCGTATGCATCGCCGTCTCCCATTCCGTGGTCTCCTGAACCAGCGTATACGCCTCCAACTAGACCACCCTGTTCGCCACCTATGGGCCTTGCCCACAATATGTGCGCGCTTTCAGGTCCCTGATTGTACTCTACAACCAAATCATTCGGGGTCTCCAACCAACTGGCTGCAAGCGTGTACCATGATCTAAGTTGTGAGTCTATGGGTCGTGTCCAGTATTGGCTTGGAAGTGGTTGTGAAGGATAAGTTGGAACAGCATCTTCCTGCACAACAAGTGCCAGCTCATCGCTTTCGCTAGCTAAGTAAATATTGTTGCGGTATGTTGTTTCCTCAAAGACTGTCTTCAGGTAGTAAGTGCCAACTTCAGTTGGAGTCCAGTAAAATCCTGCGTTTCCAGTGGACCAAGTCATAAGGTCATCATAAGTTTCTGTTGTACCATCAGGCCGCGTAATAACTACACTGACGTTCCAGCCATCAGCAGCAGTATTCAGATAGTTAATAAGTCCATAGTTAATCAACACATTTTGGTTAACCCCGACCGGGTTAGGTAAAGCTTCAATCAAGGGATAGGTTATGTATGTCCTTTGGGCATTAGCAGTCTGCGCAAACAGCGGGATAGTGATAGTCAATGTTAATAATACAGCAATCAAAGTAGCCATTAGTCTATTTTTCGAATTAATCATTCTTTTTTCTCCTAGTTTTATTGTCCTGTTGCTATGTAGTAGAAATTCAGCTTTATAAGATTTTGCCAATATCGAAACCAAAGTTTCACGGTAAAGTGAAATGCTGAATACTATTAAAGCAAAATGACAGAAGTAACTTTTGGCTTTCAAAATCCGCAATCAGAGCAGAAATTAACGCCTCTGACGAGGCACAGGAACAGTGGAAGCGTGCAAAAACACAGAATTCTCCGCAACAAAGTCCGAGTTCGACACGCAGTTCCCATGCGCAAGCGCAAAAAACCGTAAAACATCAACATGCTTTTATTAGCGGCAATAGAACTACAATTAACAAACTGTAGGTCATAATAACGAAGGCACGAAGCATGGTGGAACTAAGAGCACACGAACTGAAAATACTTGCAACGTTAGCCAAATCGCCCAAAGACGTTCCAGTTGACGAATTCGCAGTAAAAAGCAAGTTGGCTGACGCCGCCGTAATGCGCACTGCCTTAACCTTGCAGGAAAAAGGACTCGTAAAAATATATGCAAAACCAGAAACCATACTCAAGCTGAACGCGGAGGGAAAAGTTCACGCTGAACATGGCTTGCCCGAGAGACGCTTGCTTAACGCCTTGATTGCTCTCGGCGGAAAAGCCACGTTAAACCAAGCCGCGGAAAAGGCAGGTTTAGACGAGCAGTTTACGCGGATAGCCTTAAGCTGGACTTTACGCAAGAAATGGGCGGCTTACGATTCGAAAACAAACAGTTTGCAAGCAGCATCGGTGCCTGAAGAGGAAAGCTACGAAAAACTGCTCAGCAACTTGCGCGGCAAAGAGCAAATCGCCCTTGACACGCTAAGCAAGGAGCTGCAAGAGGCGGTCGTGACGTTGAAGAAGCGGCAGTTTTTAACCGTGGAAGAAAAAACCCAGAGAACATTGGAAATCACCGCGTTGGGCAAACAGGCGTTGCAAGAAGGAAAGGAAGCCGCGGAGGAAGTGACCCAGCTCACGCCTGAGCTTATCATCACGGGCAAATGGCAAACCGTGAAGCTTCAAAAGTATAATATTGAGGCGCCTGTAGCTAAAACGTGGCCTGGCAAGAAACATCCTTACTTGAGTTTCCTTGAGGAAGTCAGGGCTAAACTGGTTACTTTAGGCTTCAAGGAGATGACGGGTACGCATGTGGAAACTTCATTCTTTAACTTTGACGCATTGTACACTCCGCAAGACCATCCAGCCCGAGAGGAAGTGGGCATCTACTTCGTTAAAGACCCAGAGTTCGGTGACGTAAGCGCTTATGAAGCTGCGGTGAAGAACGTTAAAGCCACGCATGAGAACGGGTGGACCACGGGCTCCTCAGGATGGGGCTACAAATACTCAACACAAGAGGCTAAGCGGTTGATTCTTCGGGGGCACGGCACATGCCTCAGCGCGCGAACCCTGTTAAGCAAGGACTTGGAGATTCCGAGCCGATACTTCTCTATTGCACGTTGTTACAGACCTGAAGTGGTGGATAAGACGCACCTGAGCGAGTTTAACCAGGTTGAGGGCATAGTGGTTGATGAGTCACTCACGTTGAGGGACCTGCTGGGGGTGCTGGCGAAGTTCGCTATTGAAATTGCAGGCGCAGACAAGGTGCGGTTTAAGCCTGATTACTTCCCGTTCACTGAGCCAAGCGTGGAGCTTAGCGCTTACAAAGAAGGCTACGGCTGGGTCGAGTTTGGCGGTTCAGGCATTTTTAGGCCTGAGGTTACTTTGCCTTTAGGCGTCAAAGTTCCCGTGATCGCTTGGGGCTTAGGCGTGGACCGCTTGTTTATGATGCGTGCGGGTATTGATGATATCCGCGAGATTTTCTCGCAGGACCTTGATTGGTTAAGGAGGAAGCAGGTGATTTAGGCTATGCCGACGATTGATGTTGATTACGCAGAGTTTGAACAGTTGCTTGGCGTGAAGTTGCATGGCGACATGGAGCGGCTGGATGAGATTTTAGCTTTTGTGAAGAGCGAAGTGAAGCTTTACGACGAGCAGGAAGGTGTGGTGAACATTGAGATTAAGGACACGAACCGTGCTGATTTGTGGAGCGCGGAAGGCTTAGCAAGAGCATTGCGTGGTTTTCTCGGTGTTGCGAAGGGATTAAAGGAGTATGCTGTTGGCGAGCCTATCGTGGAGGTTCATGTTGATTCGCGGCTTATGGGTATCCGTCCGTTCATGGGCTGCGCCATCGTTAAAAACGTGAAATTGACGGATACGATAATTCGCGGGCTTATGCACTTGCAGGATAAACTTGACCAGACGTATGGCAGGAACAGGCAGAAAACTTCTATCGGGCTTTACGATTATACGTTGATTGCGCCACCGTTGAACTATAGAGTTGTTAAGCCTGATGGAATCAGTTTTGTGCCTTTGGGTTTTGAGGAAAAACTGAATTTGGCGGAGATTTTGGAGCGCCACCCGAAAGGCATAGAGTACAGTCACATAGTGAAGAAGCATAGCGTGTACCCGATTATTCTGGATTCGAAGGGGAAGCCGCTGTCGTTTCCGCCGATAATAAACTCAAACGATTTAGGAAGAGTTACATCGGAAACACCGCATGTTCTCGTGGAAGTCACAGGCACAATGCGCGAAACCGTGCTGAACACGCTGAAGCTTGTCACGCTAGCGCTAATTGACCACGGCGGCTCAGCTTACACCGCAACTGTACACTATCCGCCTGAATACGCAAATGCTGCCCCACCCAAAGACGTGACACCTGACTTCAGCAACAAGCGGATGAACTTGAACGTAGAGTACACAAACAAGCTACTAGGACTGCAGTTAACGGGCAAACGAATCGCTGAACTGCTGTTGACAGCGGGCTTCGGCGTCGAAAACGTAACCGCTGAGGCGGTGACGGCGTTGATTCCATGCTACCGCATTGATGTGATGCACATGGTGGACTTGGTGGAAGACGTAGCTGTGGCGTATGGCTACAACAATATTGAGCCGCTGTGGCGTGCACTGCCCACAACTGGCAGCGTGCGACCTGAACAGCGATTGATAGATGTTGCCCGTGAACTCATGATTGGACTGGGCTTCCAAGAGATTTTAAGTTACACCATGACTAACCTTGACAACCTTTTCGCCAAGATGAACCTGGAGAAAACGCCTCTTGTGGAAATTGCCAACCCCAAAGTGGTAACGTTGACATGCTTGCGGAACTGGCTGCTGCCAAGCGTGATGGAGTTCCTAAGCAGCAATCAGTCGGTTGAGTTTCCCCAGAAAATCTTTGAGTTAGGCAAAGTCACGCTGCTGGATGAAACGCGGGAGACAAAAACGCGGGACGAAGAATTGTTAGCAGCGGCAATATCAAACGCGAACGCCAGCTTCACCGACATCAAATCCGCGTTGGACTCGTTCTTTGCAAACTTAGGCGTGGACTGGCAAATTAAAGCGACCAAACATCCGAGCTTCATCGATGGGCGTGTTGGCGCTGCTGTGGTTAACGGCGTAAACGTGGGCGTACTGGGCGAGATTAACCCGCAGGTGCTTACGGCGTGGAAACTGGAGAATCCGACCGCAGCCTTTGAAGTGAACATGCAAAAAATAATCAAAAGCAAATAGGACAAGATATCCAAAGGAAATACATGTAAACCTTGCTTTTGCAACAGAGACACTAATATGGGATGCTGCACAGTGGCGTACTGCTTGACTTGTCAAGTGCACACACCACGTAAAGAGGTGCTTTTCATTGGAAGTGGGAATACTACGTAGAGTTACTAAACCAGCAGGTCGTTTTACAGACCACTTCAGAAACTTCGAAAACGTTGAAGCCGTACGGCGAATTTTCGGTGAAGAAACCCAGCAGGTGCTCGCGAACCTCGAGATAGAGTTCACAAGCTTCACGCTCTACATGAGAGTGGACTATGATGGGCGCCTCCTGATTAACCCGCACTACCTTGGAACAGGAGACTTCACAGACATATACCTCGACGTAATCCACGAACTTGTCCATGTCAAGCAAGTCATGAACGGAAAAAACTGCAACCACGACTTGCAATACGTTGAAAGACCCCTAGAAATAGAGGCTTACCGCACAGCAGTCAACGAAGCCCGAGCCTTAGGCTTGGACGAGAACAGAATCCTTGACTACCTCGAATCCGACCTGATTAACGCTGAAGAACTAAGGCAACTGGCAACAACGCTAGAGCTTAACCTTGAAGAGGACAACATCTAAACACAACAGGAACAGCCAGCGTAAAAACTTGCGTCAACTTGGCGACAAAATGTTTTTAATTGCCAAGTAGCCTAGAATAGAGGTTGAGGAGATCTTGGATGCCAAGAGCCTTTGTAATGATAAATGTAGAGTCAGGTTCCGAAGATGATGTCCTGAAAGAAATCAAAAAGCTCGAAGGCGTAGAAGAAGCCTACTTTTCCTACGGCGTTTACGACTTAGTCACAAAAATCAAAGCTGACACAATGGAACAGCTGAAAGAAGTGGTAACGCGCAAAATCAGAGCGCTCAGCAAAGTCCGCTCAACACTAACACTGATAATGATGGAAGAATAACGCGCCGCCACAACTACAGCACCCTAACTTTTTTTCGAAAACTCCAAAGCAAACACAGCACGCATGATGTGCACAGGCAAAATCCACTGCGAAAAGCATAAACAATATAGCATAAACCACACAAAATACAAACGAACCTTATGCAACGCTCTTACTCGCGCCTACTAGGCGTAATCGGAAAACCCAACACCGGCAAATCAACACTCTTCAGCGCCGCAACCCTCGCACCAGCAGAAATCGCCAGCTACCCATTCACAACCATAAAACCAAACCGCGGCATCGGCTACGTAAGAACACCCTGCGTCCACGAAGAATTCCAAGTCCAAGACAACCCAGCTAACTCCCTATGCGTAAACGGCACCAGACTAATACCCGTAGAAATCATCGACATCGCAGGCATCGTTCCAGGCGCATGGGAAGGACGCGGACTCGGCAACCAATTCCTAGACGAAATACGCAGAGCAGACGCGCTAATTCATGTGGTTGATGCTTCAGGCGGAACAGACTGCGAAGGACGCATATGCAAAATAGGCGAACACGAGCCAGTGGAAGACGTGCAGTTTCTAGAACGAGAAATAACCATGTGGATGGCGACTATACTCAAAAAAGACTGGCCGAAACTCACCCGAACAGCCGAAGCCGAATCCAAAGACCTCTACGCCATGCTGGAAGAACGCTTAAGCGGCTTAAGCATAAAACGCCACCATATAACTGAGGCAACCAAAAAAACAGGCTTAAACCCCGACAAACCAACCACTTGGAGCGACGAAGACTTCCTGAAGTTCGTTGACACCGTGCGCCGCATCGCAAAACCAATGCTGATAGTAGCCAACAAAATTGACCTGCCAACCGCCGAAGCAAACTTGGAAAAGCTGAAGAAACTCGGCTACACCGTTATCCCCTGCTGCGCAGAAGCTGAACTAGCGCTTAGGCGTGCCGCAGAGAAAAAGCTAATTGATTACACGCCAGGAGACTGCAACTTCAAAATCACCCAGCCAGAAAAACTATCCAGCAACCAAACCAAAGCGTTGGAAACTATAAGAGAAAAAATCCTTCTCAAAAACGGCTCAACAGGAATCCAAGATGCAATAAACACCGCGTACTTCAAACTGCTTAGCATGATAACTGTTTACCCCGTTGAAGACGTAGAGCACTTAGCCAATCATAAAGGTCAAGTTTTGCCAGACGTTTACCTTGTGCCTTACGGAACAAGCGCGCATCAATTTGCGTATCTCATACACACGGAACTCGGCGAAAGCTTCATTTATGCAGTGGATGCACGAGGAAAAAAGCGGATAGGCGAAGACGCTGTGCTAAAAGATAGAGATGTTATCTCGATTGTAAGCGCGAAAAAGCGTGCTTGAGCATTTCATGCGCCGTAACGTCGCTTGCGCTTCTGAAAAGTTCGAATAGTCCGTAAAAGGTCTATTAAACGAAAATCAGGCCAGTAAACATCTAAAAAGCAAAGTTCGCTGTAAGCAGACTGCCAAAGCAGAAAACCGCTCAGCCGCTCCTCACCTGAAGTTCTAAGTATCAAGTCTGGATCCTGCTTGGGCATGTGCGAAGTGTACAAGTACCGTTCAAACGTGCTTTCATTCACAGAATCAAGGTCTAATTCGCCGTCTTTCACTTTCTCTGCAATGGTTTTTGCCGCATCCACGATTTCAGCTCTGCCGCCGTAAGCAAAGGCAAAATTCAAAAACTGTTTATCATAATGCTCTGTGGCTTTCTCCACGTCCGCGATGAGCTGCTGCAAGCTCTCAGGCAGCAAGTTCACGCGACCGATGACTTTAACGTGGACTTTGTTTCGGTGTATGCGCTCGTTGGTCAAAAGCTTGCGGAACTTTTCCTCCGCTATCTGCATGATTTCCTCAACTTCTTCGGGTGAACGCCTGAAGTTCTCAGTGGAAAACGTGTAAAGAGTCACAAACTTAACGCTAAGCTTGTCACACCACTCCAATAGCTGCTCAACCTTCTCTGCGCCCTTCGCGTGACCCAGCCAAGGGTTAAGCTCGTTCTCGGAAGCCCAACGCCTATTACCATCCAAGATTATGGCTATGTGCTCCAGTTTCTCGCCGCTCTTAACTTGGTACCACAGCCACCGCTCGTAGAGCTTGTACGCGCCAATAGTGGAAAGAAGCCTTTTGAGAACCACTACGTGAACCTCGCATCTTTAATGGCAACAGGAAACAGATACTCTCTGTGTGCCACAGGTGAAACCCTGCTGGTTTTAATTAAAGCTTGCTGTGCCTCAAGCCGCCTCCGATTATGGCAAAGTTAGCTTTCCCCAAACTCATCAGTTTTTTCTTTTGACTCCTCGAAGAAGTCTTTGGCTGACCTGTGAATTACAACTATGACCAAGACTGAGGCTATGCCGATGAGTATGCCGACAACTATCGAAAAAACCAAATTATCAGGTGGCATATCCGGATTTATGAGAATATCCGCGGTTTCCTTCATAATCCACCGCGACCAACCAACTGACACTATTAAGGCAGCGTTCCGTAGCATCCGCGCATCCCGTTCAAAGTACGAACGGATGCTCCTTCCGAACAGTATTGTGCCTATGCCCACCACCATGAGGTCCATTACACCGCGTAGGAACCAGCTAATTATCGTTGGAAAGAGGCTAAACCATCCTGCTAAATCCGCGGGAAGAACTACGTTATTACCAACACTTGCGATTCCTAAATACACGCTGATGCCTATGCACAGAATTCCCACGATAGCACTGTAGTTTGAGATTTGGATAGGCAGTGGTGGTGGATTGTACTCTCTAGCCCACTTGTAGAAGCCTCTAGCTGCTCTGTCAACGCCGAAGCCCTTTCCAAGCAAGAAAACTCCTAAAACGAGCACGATTACAATAAAATAGTAATCAAGGTATCCAGGGAATACGTAGAGAATACCCAGAATTAAAATCAGCAACCCAGGCAAGCCTAAGGCAATTCTGGAATACCGAGGGTCATTAAACAAGAGGCGAATATACTTTGAGAAGAGCGCTGCGGTTTCCTCAATTGATTCACTGTGCTTTATCACGATTCGCCTGACAGAGGAAACTGGAACTCTGGATTCTACAAGCGGCAAGATGGCTTCGTCTGAATAGCCATCTGAAACCAAAATAACCTCGCTTGCGTTGAAAGAAGCCAAAACTGAGTTCAGCTCAGCGACAAGTTTTCTGTCGGCGCTTACGCCGCCTAGTTCTGAGCCGGAGATTGTTGCGACCTCAAAGCTTTCGTCAGGTTGTTTTTCGTTTTGTAAGCGGTCGTAGACGCGGATTGCTTCGAACATGGCGTTGGCGTCGGGTTCTTCTGGGTCGTGCATGACTAGCGATACGGCGCCTTCCATGTTGGCGGTTCTGCCCATCAGGGGCGTTTTGATGCCTGCTTTTGTTTCTATATCGCCATCTCTGTCCACACATAGAATTAGAATGCGCTTTTGCGTTTGTGGCTCCGCCGCTTTTTGGTTGGTCATCTAATCTCTTTTCCTAATTATTCCGTAAGGTTAACTTTAATCTTGTGTTTGGTCGTCGTCTTCGGAGAGGAGTTGGAACTCGTCCCAGCTTAGTTTTTCGCCGCGCTGCAGCTTTTCTTTCGCTTGAGAACCAAGTTTTTCTTTCAGGGCTTGCTCCGCTGTTTTCTTGTTTCTCTCGTCTTCTTCGCGTGCAGCGCTTTGCAGTTTTGCCTTTTGCTCCATCAGCTTTTTTATTTCGGCACGCAAAGGCGCAGTTTTTTCTCTTTCCTGCAGGTAAGCAGCGTGCAACTCATCGGCTTCGCTTTGGACTTTTTTTGATTCAGCGATTTTTGCTATGATTTTCGTGTGGATTTCTTGGCTTTTCTG
>CAZYUQ010000057.1:0-9550 GCA_964650565.1 uncultured Candidatus Bathyarchaeia archaeon
GTGCACGGCTATGGTTATGTGGTGGATGTTCCTCGCGAAAGGCGACATGGCACAAGGCTTGGTTAACACTGCAATTAACGCTTTGCTGATGCTTGTTCTGTACGCGCCGCTTGCAGGCTTGTACTTAGGCGTCAGCAGCATCCCAGTGCCATGGGATTTGATAGCAGTTAGCGTAATAGTCTTCATTGCGCTTCCCGTAGCCTCAGGCGCCTTGTCCCGCAGGGTCATAATACGGCGGAAAGGTGAAGAATGGTTCAAAGACGTTTACAACCCAGCCGTAGGCAAAATCTCCATCGTTGCCCTCTTGACGACGCTTATTGTTCTTTTCTCCTTTGCAGGGCAAACGATTCTCAACGACCCGTTTCTCGTGGCGTATCTCGCCGCTCCGAACCTGATGCATTACGCCATTATGATTGCATTGACTTACCCGCTTGGGTACTTTCTGGGCTGGAAGTATGAAACCGCCATTGACACCACCCTTATAGGCAGCAGCAGCCACTTTGAAGTCGCCATTGCAGTGGCTACAACGCTTTTTGGAATTGGTTCAGGAGCAGCTTTAGCGACGGTCATAGGTCCGCTCATGGAAGTGCCGCTGATGCTCTCGCTTGTTAAGCTTGGGCTACTAACCAGAAAACACTTTCCAAGAAAAAGGCATTCGGCTTAGGTTGTCCAGAACGAGAACACCTGCAGGTCTTCCCGCCCAAACGCGTTTTTAATGAATTTGATTACGTCTTCGTCTTGTAGGCAGCGGTTGCCCCGCTTGTCTTCACGTATCGGGATGCCCGTTTCCCTCAGCGCGTTTCCTTTCGGAAAATCCAGATACACGTAGTAGCCGCTTCGCGCGGGCAAAATCAGCCGCAAGCACGTGGGGTCTTTGGTTTTGGACATGGCGTTCTGGTCGATGCTGTAAACCACCGCGTCAGGCTTCGACTCAATGGTTAAACGCTTGAACTCTTCCCATGTTCTAACGCGGGTATACCTGTCACTCACATGTAATCCCGTCCTACTTCAACTTCGAGATAGCAATTCGTTACGTGTCTTATTCCTCTTTCGATGCACCTTTCATCGTCTTCGGCATTCTAGGAATATCACCAACACTGCTTTTCGGCTCCAGCAACTCCTGCACGAGCTTGAATTGCCTCTGGTAAATGTGACAGTCCTTCGAGCGGAAGATCAGAGTGCCAGTTTCTAATCGTTTTCTCTCATATTTATTTCGAACACTAGGGCTTCAGTAAAAAGCTGCAACCCGCTATGTCAGCTGACAATCTAGTGTACGCGTTCTATGATCTGAAGTAGGATATTAAGTGTGCATTACCGTCGAGAATTCGGTGTCGATAAGGCTCAGGCAAGGCAATCTCTCTTGGTTGCTCCATCGCATTTACCTTAATTTTCCTAAAAGGATAAAATCGGTCTTTGCTTAAAAGAAATTTTAAGTTAGGTGCTGCTTTGATGCGCAGGCTACTGTGAGAGCAATAAAGAGCAAATATTTAATTTAGGTCGCATAACTGTTATTAGTAGATTGTGCTTGAGTGGAAGGAGGTAAAGCTAATGTCTGTGACAACAGAGTGGGATGTTTACATGTCTGGCGCGTTAAGCGCTCTATCGCAGGAAGAATATTCGCATGTAACTACTAAGGTGTATGAAAGAGTTCAAAATATTTGTCAAAAAATCCGGCTAACATGTTATTTACCTCATAAGTCGCAAACAACCCCAAGTAAGGATATGCCGCATTCAAAGGTTTGGGAAATTGACTATAAGCGTGTTGTAAATTCTGGTACTGTAGTAGCTTATGTTGGAATACCTTCATGTGGGGTTGGTGCTGAAATCGAAATGGCACGCACGGCGAATGTGCCCGTTATACTTCTTTTTGAAACTAAGAAACAGGAAGAACTATCCCGCCTCATACTGGGCAATCCTGCAATAAAATACGCAATACCTTTTGACAAAGTAGAAGATATAGATAATGAACTTACAAACGATTTGATTTTAATATTTAGTGAGAAGAATCTAGCTGCCGAGGCTTTTGAAAAAAATTGGGCGTTCCGAAAGTACGAAGGACTACATAAACAATTACTTTCCGCCGAAAAATCAGTGCAAAATGGAGCTCTTTTTAGGAACCTCTTCAGTGAACCAATTAGCCAAGATGAATGGTCTCGGTTAGGAAAAGAGTGGGATAAGAAAAACCGCAGTAAGAATGGGCAGCTAGATGATTTCCACTAATCCTGATGGCGTCGGTGTTTATCGCCTACTTGAGAGCCTTGCTGCCAAGAGTCACCCTAAGCCTCCAATCAATGTAGAAGCAATCGCCAAATCACTTGGTATAGAGATAACTTATGAGCAGATGCTTTGCGATGGTTCTCTTGAGGAAATTGGTCAAAATCAATATCTCATAAAAGTTAATGAAAAGTCAAACAGGTTACGGCAACGTTTCACAATCGCACATGAAATAGCACATTTTATTGTGAAAATAGCGAACCGCTCTGAAATTAGATGTTCACTTGAGAAGAGTTACCAGAAACAGAAAGGATTTACCTTTGATTGGTCTAATAATGAGAAGCTCTGCAATTTTATTGCAGCATCAATATTAATTCCTCCAAATATCGCACAGGAGTTCTCTGATTGGAAGACTTTCTCTATTCAAAAAATTCTCAAGGCATCTCGAGAATGGCAAGTTTCTCTAAGCACATTCCTTTGGAGTGTATTCGCAGTTGCACAATATGAAAGCGGGTTCATTTGGTATAAGGTGAGCAGCGCCCCAAATGACCTGACTGACATCCAAATGAGCTATTCTTGGAGTAAATTTCCGAAATCCCGCAAAATCGATATCCCAAAAACTGTTTTCTTACGCGTTTCTAATAGTAATAATCTAAATTGCTCGATTATTGACGTTACCCGAAACGAAGAGAGGTTTTATCCAAGGGTTAAATTTGAATTTAATGGTTTAAGCGAATATCGCGCAATGCGAATTAAGGCATTTGGTAAGGGGAAGGAAAAGAAAATTCTGGTTGTTGTTTATCCAAAAGAAATCAAACCAGAAATGATTTTGCCTGGAAATTGGCAAAGAACCATCGTTTAATCGTGAAGCTCAAGGTCGATGGGCAATATCAAAATTGGGGCATTCATAGCGATATGTAATATTAAATTTCTGCTACATTTGGAGCTTGATTTTCTGGCAGTTTTATGCGGTCTTTGCAATAAATAATAATGCCGCTTCGACTCTAACGCAACTACCTATAGTAAAGGGTATCAAAAGACCAAACTCAATAAGACTAAATGACAGTTTTATAATTTCAAATTTTCTCGTCTATTACTTTTTTAATTGTTTTTGAAAGTCTTAACTTGTTATTTGAAGTCTTTGGTTCAAATAGTTCATTGACTAGCTTGTACTGCCTTTCGTAAACATGACAGTTTTTTGAGTGAAAAATAAGCTTTCCTGTTTCTATTGACAAATTCCCTCTAGAGTTAATTTCGGAAACAAAAGCCTCGTTGAATACTTGCAATCCAGCTATATTGGCGGGTAAACCAGCATATGCATCCCATGATCTGAAATAGCATGTAAGATGCATTTCACCATTAACTATTTCCGTATCAATTAGACTGAGGCAAGGAGGTTCGTGTTTCTCTAATCTACGAGCTGGTTGAATGTCGTTTGCTTGACGAATTACCAGAGTTACTTGTCTGTCTTGCTGTTCTACAGTATATCTCTTAATAGCCTCTTCAATTTGATCAACTGGCTCTCTAAGCCTGCTTCCATAAGTATATATTTCCTTCTGCTTCTCTCCAGACCACAGATAAGCTAGGGCATACCCCTGTATATATTTCATGTCACAAGGAGCTTTACCGCTCACTAATGGTCTATTTTCGGGGTGCGAAATTTCGATTGTTAAGTTTAGTTTCTTAGTCTTAGAAACCTCCGAACCGTAACGCACATCGAAATCATCGCCTTCATTCCAAATATGATATAATGTCTTAAACCATGCGTCTGGGCAGTCAAACGCTGTGATTTTAACATGTTTCATAGCACGTTTCTCTCCAGAACCACCAAACAAATAATGCGTCAAAACTATTTCTGCCCTTCCAACAATATAAATCTGTGCAGTTCCGCTCAGCAGGCAAGCAAACGCAGCACCACAAGCGATCTGGCTTATAGAAGTGGAGCAGGCACTTCAGAGACGCAAAAAACCAAGCTGAAACGCGAAAACTAAAGAAAAGAGAAAGTTGGGGTTTTTAGTATGGGGGCATTCCGCCCATGCCCATACCGCCCATTCCACCCATACCACCCATACCGCCTGGAGGCATCGGAGGCATCTTTCCGCCGCCCTTAACGGCAATCAAATCGTCAATCTTCAAAATCATGTTCGCGGCTTCAGTGGCTGACTTGATGACCTGCTGCTTCACGCGCAGCGGCTCCAGAACCACCAAGTCAATCATGCTCTTAATCTCGCCCGTGGACACGTCAATTCCGAAGTACTTGTTAGCCGCGTTCTCATGCGCAGCTCTCAGCGCCACCATGACGTCTATGGGGTCTAACCCAGCGTTTTCCGCAAGCGTCAACGGCACAGCCTCCACAGCCTCCGCGAAAGCTTCAATCGCCAACTGCTCTCTTCCGCCCACTTTCACAGCGTAGTTCTTCAAGCCCTTCGCTATCTCCGCTTCAGGCGCACCGCCACCCGCGATGATTTTGCCGTCTTCAACCGCGTTCCTAACCACGCATAAGCTGTCATGCAGCGAACGTTCAGCCTCGTCAATCACGTGGCTTGAGCCGCCTCGGATGACTACGGTTACTGCCTTCGGGTTCTTGCATTCCCGCACGTAAATGAGCTTGTCATCGCCAATTTTGACCTCCTCCACCTTCTTAGCGTTTCCAAGAATGCCAGCGGCCAAATCTTTAATGCTGCCAACTGCCTTGCCGCCTGTTGCACGAGCAAGTTTCTCCATGTCGCTGCTGCTCACGCTTTTCACTGCGAGTACGCCGCGTTTCGCCAAGAAGTGCAGCACCATGTCGTCTATGCCTTTCTGGCAGAAAACCACGTTGGCACCTGCTTTGGCGATTGCGTCAGCCATCTCTCTAAGCATGCTTTCCTCCTGCTTCAGAAAAGCTTCAATCTGATCTGGGCTGTCAATGTTGATTTTAGCGTCGAACTCTGTTTTCTCAATTTCCAGCTTAGCATCAAGCAACGCTATTTTTGCGTTGTCAACGACCTTGGGCATTTGAGAGCTGGCAACTTCTTTGTCGATTACAATGCCCTTTACAAGCTCTGTTTCGTCCAAGCTTTTGCCGTTCTTCTTGACGATTTTAATCAAGTCGATGTCAGCTTTAAATTTGCCATTCACTTCTTCAGCCACCTGTTTAACCGCGTCAACGGTCACTTTCGAGAAGTGGTCTGAAGCCACGGTGATGCCCTTGCTGGCTAAAGATGTTGCCGCCACCTTCCGCAAGGTCTCATCATCCTTTATGCTTAAGGGTATGGCTAATTTAATCAAAATTTCCTGTGCTTTCTCACTGGCTTTTTTATAACCTTCAATTATCACGGTTGGATGCACGTTCTTGTCAAGCAAGGCTTCAGCTTTTGCAAGTAACTCTCCAGCCAGAACCACGGCGGTTGTTGTTCCGTCACCAACCTCGTTGTCCTGTGCCTTAGCTACTTCCACAAGCATCTTCGCTGCAGGATGCTGCACATCAAGCTCTTTCATTATGGTTGCGCCGTCGTTTGTTATGGAAACGTCGCCCATGCTGCTGACCAGCATCTTGTCCATTCCACATGGACCCAAAGTGGTTTTCACGGTTTCAGCCACGATTTTCGCAGCCATAATATTGTTCTTCTGCGCTTCGCGCCCTGTTGACCTTCCTGTGCCTTCCTTTAACACTAAAACGGGAACCGAGTTTCCTGTAGACATTTCTTCATTCACCAATCTTTCTCATTTTTACAATAACACGTTGAATTCTAAACGGAAAGGTTCCGCCTTCGATATAAGTTTTTCTTTGCTTTACTCCGCCTTAATAATGTTGTAAGCAGAGGCTTTGCGCAGTCGGTTCATAACCGCTAAACCCAACCCTTCAGCAGGCACGCCCTCCGCAATTATCACGTCCACGCCTTCCGCGTCGAATTCTCTCAGAAGCCTAAACAGGTTTTGGGCTACCGCTGCCAAGTTGAATCGGCTTCCCAGCGACTTCACCACATCAGCCCTGTACTGCGCTACGGTTTCATCAGTACCCAGGACACCCACTTTGCACGCGTTCAGCCTGTAAGCATCAGCCAACTCCTTAATCTTGGCGGTAACAGCGGCAACAGAACCTTCCACAAGCAGCACCTTCGCGTTCGGCGCATAATGCTTATGCCGCATCCCAGGCGACCGCGCCTTACCCAACGGCAACTCTTGTTCAGCAACAACAAACGGGTGAAGCTGCACCTTGCCAACCGCCTCCTGTAACGCTTCAAACGGTGTTCCTCCAGGGCGAAGCACCATGGGCGGGTTAACGCTCATGTCTAGCACCGTGGATTCTACGCCTATACGCGTTATGCCGCCGTCCAGAACCGCGTCTATTCTCCCGTTCAAGTCATCAAAAACGTGTTTAGCTGAAGTGGGGCTGGGTTTACCTGCGAGGTTTGCGCTTGGAGCCGCAATTGGACAGCCACTTTCTCTAATCAGCGCCAAAGCAACGTTATGCTGGGGCATTCGGATGGCAATAGTGTCTAAACTTGCCACGGTCACGTCGGGAACGATGCTTGAACGTTTAAACACCAGCGTTAAGGGTCCAGGCCAGAACGTGCTCATTAGTTTTTCAGTTTCAGGCGGAACTTGCGCGGCTAGCCTGTAAACGTCGTTTATGTTTTCCACATGAACTATCGGCGGATTATCTAGCGGTCGCTTTTTTGCTTTGAACAGCGTCTGAATAGCTTCTGCGTTTAGTGCGTCTGCGCCTAAGCCGTAGACTGTTTCGGTTGGGAACGCCACTAAGCCGCCTTTTTTGATGAACGCGGCTGCCGCTTGGATTTTTTCGGGTTCTGGCGTCTGCGGGTTAACTTTCAGCAATAGTGTGTTTTTCATTCATGATGCCTTATGACTAATATGCGGGCTTGTTCTTAAATGTAAAAGAGTTATGCCATAAGCCGTGGCTGGGCGAGTTTTTGTTAAACGATGTAGAAATTTAGAGTTTTTTTGATGCTTTTCGGCGCGTCGTGTAATGCGGCGAGTTTCTGCAAGAGGTTTGCTATGCTTGGCTGAGCACGGGCAATGTCTGTTATGCTGACTAAGCCTACTAAACGGTCGTTGTCGAGTATTAGTAGTTTGTTATTTTCTTCTCAAACATTAAACGCGCTGCTTCTTCAATATCCATGTCGGGTGGAATGGTGATTAACGGCGCGGACATTATATCTTTGACTTTGGTTTTTTTAGCGTTTCTGCCTTCGGCAACTATGCGCGTCAAAAGGTCTCGTTCAGTAACTATGCCCACCGCTTTTCCGTTTCTAGTAGCTATTATGGAGCCTATCTCAGCTTGATTCATGATGTCAGCGGCTTCCTTCACTGATGCGCCCTCGTCTATTGTGATGACCTCTTTAGCCATTACGATTCCAGCTTTCAGGGAAACCTTGCGTTTTTCTGCTTTATTTTCAGCCACTAAACTCACCAAAGCACTGAAAAATAGGTCTTGCACTGTATAAAAGATAATGTGTAATAAAAACTATTTACACTACGCTTTGTGCTAAGAGGCAGCGCAGAAAGCAGGTTTACTCTTTGAGTTTCAGAACAACGGACGTTTCTATTTGCCGCTCAGGAATACGCCAGTATTTTCTAAGCAGCTTATCCGTTTCTTCTCTGGACAAAAGCACAAAACCGTTTTTCTCGTAGAAGCGAACCGCCCAGAAAGCGGCTTCCCAAGTACCCACTAGCACCGTGACAGTTCCCGCGAAACGCATAAGATGCTTAAGCAGTTTTTCTCCAATTCCTTTCCTCTGATGTGCCGTTAGCACGTACGCGTGCCTAATCAAAGTAACATCGTTGACAGGCTGGATGCCCATAACTGCTATTAAAACGTCGTTTTCTATCCAACCGTGGAATTCTACGCCGCTTTCAATTTCGCTTCTAAGTTCGCTGGCGGGCATGTACGGTTCTCGCCATCTATCCTCTGGGATTACGCCCTTGTAAGCCTGAGCAGCGTCGTTGACAACCGTTAATATAGCGTTGAAATCGGCAGGTGACAGTTTGCGAATCATTTCTTTTTCCCCAATTGCCAAGATAAACACGGAAGTGAGCCTATATTTTTTCTGCTTCTTTCTGCTTGTCTTTCTGAAGCACCTTCTCAATCAAATGCATGAAAAACGTTTGCGCCTGCATCTCACTAAGCCTTTCCAGATAAACGGACGCTAAAGCGATTTTGCCCTTTTTTGAGGCTACGTGCTCAGCGAACATGCGGGCTGAAACCGTGTTTCTGTCGCCTAAAAGCACCGACGACGTGACTAAACCCAGCATGTCTTTCGGGTTAGGAACGGCTACCGCCAAGGTGCCCAGCTTATCTTCTTTCTCGCTGAGCATGATGAGACATGAGTTTTTTGATTCCACATAAACCGCTAAAAACCGTGTGTCCTGCTCGAACAATTCTTCCTTTACGACTTTAGCCCGTTCCATTTCACATGTCTCCAACGCCCTGCACGCACTTGCAGGTGCCGCGTTGCTCTTATGCAGTGATTGCTTAAAAAGACTTCACGCCTTAGCTACAGCATTAGGTGTTTGCTGCGGAACAGTTTAATTCAGCCAAGTTTTCTCTACTTTGACGGTGCTTGAGCTTTGCAGGTTTCAGTTCGCTTTTTCACCAGTCTGCGAGAAAGAATTGGCAAAAAAGAAGAAACTCTAAAATTTTCAGAAGACAGCAAAGTCACCGTGGACGCCGTTCTTAAAACGCTGATTCAACGCTACGGTGAACGTTTTGTTGAGTACGTTTACGATGAGAAAACTGGCAAGGTTAAGGGTTTTCTCCAGTTTCTCATCAACGGAAAAAGCGCTACAACCCTTAACGGGTTAGAAACAGAATTGCGAGACGGTGATGTCTTGGCTATTTTGCCACCCGTAGGCGGCGGCTAACTTTAGCTTAGAATGCCCAGAAGGGCGTTTTCTTCTGCATCATCTTCACGTATTCGTTCAGCACTTCTTGTTCTTCCGAGGTCAGCTTGTCCAAGTAAGTTGTCAACAGAGCCTTCGCGTCGGGTTCAGGCACCTTCACATAAAGCACATCTTTCTCGAAAATGTGCCTGCCAACTATAGGTTTATCCATGGAAACCGCCACCTGCATGTCCTGCTTGGCTTCGGACACGGCTTTGCCTCGGTCTTGGATTTGCTGCACTTCGCCCACATCCTCACCGTCCTCTGCCCTCACCAAATTGCGTTTAGGCTCAAGCTGCCCAGCAAGGACTTCAACGCCGAAAATTGCAGGTTTTGCCCTTCGGAAAACGTAGCCTTCCATCACGCGGATTTTGCCAGGCTTAACGAGTTTTTCGAATTCCTGCGCAATTTTAGCTTCACGTTTGGATCTAAGCCATTCCAAGTACTTATC